>CAYQRA010000821.1:0-3290 GCA_964419315.1 uncultured Saprospiraceae bacterium
AAGGCGCATATTCCAAATTGGTCAATCCGGGACTAAGTTCACCGTATACTTTTGGTAAAAATAAATTCCATAATCCAGCGGCTTTTGCTTTCGCTTTTAAATCCTCTAAACCGGGCCAGCCTTTCCAGAGATTTGCTGGATTGTGATGAAATGCTTCTACCTCTTTTTCTACCGGAAGTATATGCGTTTCCATAAACTCGCTCAAGCGGTCTAGATAAGATTTGGTTTTTTCGCTGTATTCGAAATTCATCGGTTTATTTTTAGGAAGTCGTGTTTAGATTGTATTAATTTTTGTCTCAAACAAAAACCTTTTTATCGGTAGCAATGGTCAATACCTCGTCATCCATCAATGCTTCTGCCAAACCAACCGTCTTCACCAATTCGTATTTGTAATAAAATTTCATGGTATGGACTTTACTTTCGTAAAATTCAGTGGAATAAGTTTTATTTCCAGCAACCAATTTTTGTTTCGCATGGGTAGCCATATCCAACCATAACCAAGCGATGGTGATGGTGCTAAAGAATTCCATAAATAAAGTAGCATCAGAAACAAAACGTTCAAATTCTCCTTTCTTGGCAAAGCCAGCTAAAAAGCCAAGTACTTTTTGGACTTCTTGGATTTTACCCCCCAATTTTGCGGCATAAGGTTTTAGCTCTTCAAAAGTCATGGCCGCTTGCATGGTTTCCATCATTTCTCCTGCCAATAATTTGACCGCTTTCCCATTTTCCATCATTGCTTTACGCCCTAACAAATCTTGAGATTGGATACCGGTAGTCCCTTCGTAGATTGGAAAAATACGAATGTCTCGGTAGTACTGTTGCAAAACATATTCTGAGCAAAAACCATATCCACCCAAGACTTGCAATCCATTGGAGATCGCTACCACTCCCATATCTGAAGGGTAGGTTTTTACAATTGGCGTAATCAATTCCAACAGGAAGGTATATTTTTCTTTATCCTCTTCCGTCGTTGCCGTCTTGAGTAAATCAGAATATCTAGAGGCGAGCAAGACCAAACTTAGGGAAGACTCTACAATTGATTTTTGCAACAAAAGCATTCTACGGACATCGGCATGATCGATAATCAAGGATTGTTCTGCATTAGAATCTTTGCGACCACTGTTATTGAGGCGACGCCCTTGCGGTCTTTCTTGCGCATATTCTAAAGAAGCAAAATAAGCGGCGGTAGCAACGGCTGTTGCTCCTCTTCCTACCCCAATTCTAGCTCCATTCATCATCAAAAACATATAACGCAATCCTTGGTGAGGTTTTCCAACCAACCAACCTCGACAATCGTCTCCTTCCCCAAACATCAAGTGCGTGGTACAATATCCTCTTTGTCCCATTTTTTGAAAATCACCAGCGGTGATCACATCATTGGAACTTAAGCTACCATCTGTAGCTGGTCTTTTCTTAGGAACAACAAAAAGGGAAATACCTTTGGTACCTTTGGGAGCTCCCTCTATCCTTGCCAAAACAAGGTGAACAAAATTATCTGAATATTCATGATCGCCGCCAGAGATAAAGATCTTTTGACCTTTAATTTGATAATGACCCTCTTCTGTTGGTGTGGCGCTCGTGGTAATATCGGAAAGCGAACTTCCAGCTTGTGGTTCCGTCAAGCACATGGTTCCTCCCCATTCTCCGGTAATCATCCGAGAAGCATAAGTCTTTTTGAGTTCTTCTGCACCAAAATGAACAATCAATTCCGCCGCTCCCATCGTGAGTCCGGTATAACCCGGTAAATTATTATTGGCGGCATCTTGGATAAAAGAAGCGGCAGTATGCATCATTCCAGGCAATTGTAGTCCACCATCTTCGAAATCAAATACACCAGAGATCAGTCCCATTTCTCCTCCCTTTTTCATCATGACTCCAACTTGTGGATGCACCCAAATTTTGCCATCCTTAAAAACGGCAGGTTTTTGATCCATTTCTTGAAAGTAAGGAAACAATTCTTGGTCTGAAAAATCTTTTACAGAGTTGAGGAAAAGATCCATCGATTCCAGATCGTGATCGGCATACCTTTCTTTTTCGAGCACCTCACTCAGGTTGTGTACCTGATGGAGTAAAAAATTCAAGGTATCCATATCTACATATTGCTTGGCCATGCTAAGGGAAATTTTAAGTGAATAAGGAGTACTTTTTATGGTATACTAGATTTTGTTCCTAAAAGTTAAGGGGAAAGGCAAAATCTGTAAAAAAAATACTTCTCTTTGTAATGATTACAAATGAAATTAAACTTTAGCAGGATTTCATTAAACTTGTTTAATTTAGAAATCTTAGGCTATTCAAAAGCAAAAATAAAAGAGGATTTAGGAGTGTTTTTCTGTCTGGCTGAGGCGTTTTCTAATTTTTGAAAGGCCTACGGGAGTAAGACCAAGATAGGAGGCAATGAGGTATTGGGGAACTCTTTGAAAGAGATCTGGTCGCTTAGCAAGTAGGCGCAGGTACATTTCCTCATAGGAAAGTTGGGTTTGGCAGGTCATTTTGTGAAAGGTCTTTAAAAAAGCCTCTTGCATAGAAAGCCTACCAAAGCGTTCTAATTGATGGGAGTGACTAAAAATCTTTTCTACATTTTCTTTAGAAACCATGTAGAGGTGACAATCTTCGGTAGCGCGGAGGAAAGTGTTGGAAGGTTTTTCTTCGATGTAAGAATACAGATCGGTAAAAAACATATCCTCGGTATAGAATTCCATCACCTGTTCTTTCCCATTTCTAAGGGTATAATAACTGACACATCCTTTTTCGAGGTAATAGAAATGTTTGACATATTGCCCTTCTTCTACGATAAAGTCCCCTTTCTTTAAATCTACCTGTTGGTAAAATCGCAAGGCAAAGTCAAGATCTTCTGGACTTATTCTATTATAGGATTGTATTTTTTGAATCAGTTTTTCCAATTAGATTAAAGATGATTTTGTGGTGTTTGATAAATCTTGAGCTAAGGTACTTTGTTCTTGGGTCTTTCCCAAAATCAAATCCGATGCTTTTTCAGCAATCATATAAGTTGGTGCATTGGTATTTCCAGAGACGATACTAGGCATGATAGAGGCATCTACTACCCGTAGTCCTTTTAATCCGTGCACGCGAAGTTGGTCATCCACGACTGCTCGCTCATCATTCCCCATTTTGCAAGTACCAACGGGGTGGTAAACCGTTTCCACTGATTTTTTAATGTGGTCGATAATCGCAGCATCATTTTCTGGCTCTAGAGGGGCATATAATTCTTTCCGATATGGATCAAAAGCGGGTTGACGCAAAATATCGACCGCCATTTTTACTCCTTTAAC
>CAYQRA010000822.1:0-3281 GCA_964419315.1 uncultured Saprospiraceae bacterium
TAACGATGAGTAAGGAAAAAAGAGTCCTTCATAATTGTAAGAAATTTATGACACAATGTATTGAATAGCGTTCATCATAAGTTACTACAACGTTCGTAAAATATTGGTTTTCTCTTGATAGATATGGAAGGTTCAGGAGCTTAAGTAGGTGAACTAAATTTAAACATACGCTTATCTAAATTCGTACTTTAAATCTATAAGAATAAACTGGACACCTTGGATGGAAGCTGGCGGGTTTGATTTTTCTTTTTCATTTAACCAGCCGTAAGGGCTCAATTATTTCTTCAGATAAGGCTTTATCTTTCAGATTGTATTGATAGGCAAATGCATTCGCACGTGAGGATATAATGGCTTCTAAATGCTCATTTATAAAATGTAATCCGACTCCATCATCACAGGCAAATCCACCTTTCATCTCTCCGCTTTTGATTTTATCTTTATAGACATTCTGTCTTTCTGATTCTCCGTCAAAATGTGGACAATTACTTCCTTGCAGGATGCCTAAACAATCTAATTTATTCAGTTGATTAGGAATGGAATCTGTTAATCCTTCTTCAAACCAACATATCGCTCCTGCACTTAAACCACTTAAAATCGTTCCCGCAGCATATGCTTTTTTAAGCATTTTATCTACTCCCCATGCTTTCCATAAAAGCAACATGTTTTTGGTATTTCCCCCACCTACATAAATGATATCTTGCTCGAGTAGGAATGCTTCAATTTCAGCGGTATGTCCTTTAAATAAAGACAAATGATTAGGGATACAATTCTTATTTCTAAAACTGGTGTAAAATCTTTCGATATACCCTTCCGAATCGCCACTTGCAGTACCAATAAAACAGATCTTTGGATGCTTCTTATCTGATTGTTCCAAGATGTAGTTATCTAATGATGGATTCTCTGGCTCCATAGAAAAGCCTCCTCCTCCTAAAGCTATAATTTGTCGTTTCATTTTTTGTCTTATTGCCCTAATAATTATAAAATACACCATCTCAAGATAATAATTTCCTAGCGAATGCTCTTAGTTGCACTGGGCCAATCCAATTCCTAAATCTGGATAGACTTCCTAGGTAGGTAAACGTTTGAACATTTCGAAAATTTGTTCTTGAAATTCAGCTGCAAGGCTGATACCATTATCCCTAATAGAAATTAAGACTTGTTTTTGATTTCCTTTTATTTGACTCGAAATTATTATCTCTGGTGAACTACGGTTGTTAAACTTTAATCCATTTTCAATTAAATCCTTAAAATAATTTCTAAAAAAATCATTGGATTTTAGAATAGGTAAATTTTGAACCTGAACTTTTGCATTTCTATCTTTTATAGAAGTGTTTAGGTGTTTAACTGCTTTGTACATCACGACATTCAAATCAATCAAACTTAGGTCTATTTTTTTTAAAAAAATTGTTGATTTTAGAATACTCTAAATACATCCGTAATCAGATAGTTCATTTGAGTGGTAGCGACAACAATGAACTTATGTTACTATACGGAGCAAGTTAAAGAAGAGATCTATAAGAAAATTGGATTGAATTTTGATATTATTCAATTTGACAATACTACATAAATTACTGTTTATGACCGTATGCCCCCATAAAACGTTTACTTGTAAATGCCTACAAGTCATCTTACTTTTCCCCTTATTTTTAATAATAAGCCCTTCTATTCACGCGCAATTTACCCAAATTTCAGGAGCCAATGGACTTGGTAATAGCACGAGCGGCCGCGTCAATGGCCATGCTTGGGGCGATTTGGATAATGACGGCGACCAAGATGTCATCTTCTGGTCTGCAGGGTCTGGTAACACTGCCCAAACCAAATTATTTATTAACTCTGGTTCCCCTAGTTATACTTTTTCAGACCTTACCACCGCTAGAATCAATGGATTTAATGACTATAGTAACTTTGGTCGGCAATTGCTGATCGTGGATTTGAATAATGATGGTTATAACGATGTTTTAAGAGGTTTTGGAGGAGCTCAAAATACAGAAATATTCTACAACGATGGTCCCCCTAACTATACTTTTGGATTGCCTACTACTCAACAACCGGATGTGATTATTGGGGCTCCAGGAGATGGCAGTGCCTGGAATACGGAAGGAATAGCTGCATTGGATTGGAATCAAGATGGCTGGCTGGATTTACTGATTGACAATGATGATGGTGGCAATGATATTTATCAAAATGATCAAGCCGGAGGATTTACCTACATAAGCCCCGGAACAGGTGTCGGTCAAACTGGCTTCCCCGCAAGTCACTCTGGTGACGGAGATTATATGACCGTCGCAGATATTGACAATGACGGATATGTAGATTTATATGGTCGAAAAACAGCCGTTAGCAATTACTGGTATTTCAATTCTGTAACCGGGCAATTTGTAACGCAAGCCAATCCTAATATTGTTTCCAGTGAATCCGACAAAGGAGGAACTATGTTTTGTGATTTTGACAATGATGGTGATCTCGATTTGTTTTGGACCTCCTTTGGAACCAATCAGATCTGGAGAAATGACGGAGCTAATGTTTGGGTCGCCACAGGACTCCCAGGAGGTGCAATTGCTAGTCAATCTGGTATAGATGGATGTGATTGTGCCGATTTTGATAACGACGGTGATATTGATATTGCTCTTGGAGCTTCAAGTGGAAATAGTTATTTGTTAGAAAATACAACACCAACTGGTGGAGCAATGTCTTTTACGGCAAGTAATCTAGCCGTGAGTGGAAATACAGAAAGTCTTTCCTTTATTGATTTTGATGAAGACGGAGATATGGACCTTTATTTCGTAGTCGATGGAGGAGCGAATCAACTGTGGAGAAATGGGACTAATAATTCAAATTTTCTTTATGTAAATGCGATGAAAGACTTGGGATCGGGAGCTTCCAGAACAGCCATTGGTGCGAATGTCTTTTTGACCAATTGCTATGGTGACACGACCTCCATGCGAACAATCAGTGGAGGAAAAGGACATGGTACTCAGCACCAAACTAAGATTCATTTTGGAGTCAATCCATCCTTAAGTTATAATGTGGAAGTTCACTACGTTTATGAAAATGGTGGACGTAAGGTGGTTACCCAATCTGTTGTGCCATCAGATGAGTCCAATCAAGAAATTACCATCTTGGATACGGATGCGAGTGATGCATTTTATTGTCAAGATGCAGACAACGATATCGTCATCGACTTCCTAGATTTAGATGATGATAATGATGGTATTCCGGATGAATACGAGCGGAGAATTTGCAATACCGCAACGGTTTCCTGGGTGAATATTGCAGCCTAC
>CAYQRA010000823.1:0-3276 GCA_964419315.1 uncultured Saprospiraceae bacterium
TTGCAGATATTTGTCCACCAAAACGCTTTTTACTCCCCTCTCTAGTTTTGATATCGACTACTGCCAAAATCCGCCCTCCGTATTCTGCATTAAATCCCCCCGTTAGGACTTCCACACTTCTGACCGCTTCCGTTTCAAAAACAGAAAATAGACCAATAGAGTGAAAAGCATTAAAAATGGTCGTACCATCCAAAAGGATTTTGTTTTGAATTGGAGAACCACCACGGATATAGATTTGCCCCCCTTGATCTCCAGTAGAAATAACGCCAGGAATAACCGCCAGATATTGGGCAATATCTGGCTCTCCACCAGTCGCTGGTAAAGAACGGATTTGTTTGGGAGTTAGGGTTACCGAAGAAATATTCACCTCATTTTTGGCTTTGGCTTTCTCGGCAGAAACGGTCGCGGTAGCCAGTTGGATTCCTCCTTCTACGATATAAAAACTTTGATAAATGACAGAAGTAGCTCCTATATTGACATTATAGGCCAAACTATCATAGCCCACATAAGTAGTTACGATATTATAATCTCCTTTCGGAATATTGGCAATATTATAAAAGCCGTCGAGGTCTGTTGTAGCGCCCATCGTTGTTCCTTGCAATTGTACCGTTGCAAAACTAATCGGCTCTCCAGTATCTTTGTCGTAAACGTTCCCTCTAATGGTACCATTCTGAGCTATCCCACTAACAATGGACACCAAAAATAATAGCAGCGTAATTCCTGTTGATCTATTCATCTTATACTTTTACTTTACTGGATTTGTTTTGAAATAACGAAGCCTATCAAACGATCTATTTCTGACTAACTAGTTTAATAGGAAGTGCAAATATAAGGTGTATAAAAACAACAATGGATTATAATTTTGTCAAAGTTTGGCCAATAGCCAAAAAGACTGTTAATAGGACGACACGGACTCAAAATTTTTAGAATTCGAGCTCTCCAATCCCTTGTCGGAGGACTTGGGGCTCACCATTGGTGCAATCGACTACGGTGGAAGGGACATTTTTCCCCATTCCTCCATCTATGACGATGTCCACTAATTTGTGATAATTATCATGAATCTCGGTAGGGTCAGTAAGGTATTCCATGATTTCGTCCTCGGATTTGAGAGAAATAGAGAGAATAGGTCGATCCAATGCACCGATAATCGCTTGGGCAATTCGGTTATCCGGTACTCTTACTCCAATGGTTTTTCTTTTGTTTTTGAGCAATTTAGGCAGTGATTTACCTGCTTTCAGGAGAAAAGTAAAAGCGCCAGGAAGATTTCGTTTGAGCATCCGAAAGATGGAATTATCAATTTGGTGGGTATAAGCGGCCAATTGTTGAATATCTTGGCAAATAAAAGTCAGGTTGGCTTTTTCTCTTTTGAGGCCGCGTAGGCGGCAAATGCGTTCTACGGCCTTGTGGTTTTGGATATCACAGCCCAAACCATAAATGGTATCCGTTGGGTAAATAATCACCCCACCTTTTTCTAATACCCTTACCACTTCTTGGATTTTTCGATCCTGTGGATTGTCTGGATTAATGGAAATTAGCATAATGCGGAACAAAATAGAAATAAAATGGGACTTATCGACAAACAGGGTCAGTCCTAAGGGACTTTGAACGATAAAGCCCATTAGGGCTGATGCTGATTATAGCCATTTCAGCTTTTGCCGGCAGGCACTTACAACTAATTTCAATCTCCATTTTCAAACAGCTTTACTGAATTGTTTTGTACCAAAAAGAAATTCCCCAAATGCACTTTCCAGCATTTGGGGAATTTTACTTACGTATACTAAACTTTGAAAGTTTAGTATACGTTCCTCTCTTATTCTTATTAATTGTCATTAAACAAGTCATCCTCATTATCAAACATATTGGCCAATAGATCACTAAAGTTAAAACTAGACTCTACAAAATCTTTATTGAGGATATCAAATTCGGCCAAACCATGTAGGACCAATTCCATATATAAATATTCCTCTCCTTTTGGGATATTGACATTCCCAACTATTTTGCGCAAGCCAGCAACCGAATCCAGTGCTTTTTTATAGTCTTCATTGGGAGAATCATTGAGTAATTTGATGGTATTCCCCGCCGAGAACCAAGCACGGATCGTTCCGTAAACATCCTTTTCTCTTCCCTTTTGCAATTTATCTGGATTTGGAAAAAGGTCGAGGAACATTTTTTTGATCGCTCCGCCCAGTAAAGACAAAGCGACATTATAAGGTCCTTCTTGTTCCCCTTCATACACCAACTCTACCTTACCGGTAATGGCAGGAACAACGCCCCAAAAATCGGTAATTCGAGCAGTGGTTTCCCTTTCTTCATTGAGTAGCATTCTCCGCTCCGCGGTACTCACCATGTTCTCATAACCAGCAATTCCTAAACGAGCAGACACTCCACTTTTTTCGTCAATGTATTCACTTGCTCTAGCTTGGAAGGTAATTTCCTCCAAAAGGTCTTGTAAAAACTCAGACACTTCCACTTTTTCAGTTTGCGCTTCCGCCAAATTAGCTTCTTGTTGGGTAATGTTTTTGGCAATTTCCAATGTCTTAGGATAATGGGTCAAAATTTGACTTTCGATACGATCTTTCAAGGGAGTAATGATGCTTCCCCGATTGGTATAATCTTCTGGATTGGCCGTAAAGACAAATTGGATATCTAGAGGCAATCTCAACTTGAAACCGCGAATTTGCATGTCTCCTTCCTGCAAGATATTGAAAAGAGAAACTTGGATTCTAGCTTGCAGATCAGGCAATTCATTGATCACAAAAATACAGCGATGCGACCTTGGAATCAGGCCAAAGTGAATCACTCGTTCATCCGAATAAGGCAATTTCAAAGAAGCCGCTTTAATTGGATCAACATCTCCCACCAAATCTGCAATACTTACGTCTGGCGTAGCCAATTTTTCCACATAACGTTCGTTACGGTGAATCCATTCGATTGGCGTTTTCTCTCCTTTCTCTGCAATGAGGTCAAGTGCAAAACGAGAGATGGGAGCCAGTGGATCGTCATTGATTTCACTACCCGCTACGATGGGCATATACTCGTCGAGTAAGTTGACCAATAGCCGAGCAAGGCGAGTTTTGGCTTGTCCACGCAATCCAAGGAGTAAGATATTATGTCGAGATAAAATAGCTCGTTCCATATCGGGGATAACGGTATCTTCAAAACCGAGTACTCCGGTAAATACATTTTTTTTCTCTCTTAAAACGGTGGTTAGATTATTTCGAAGTTCTTCTTTTATCGATCGCGGCTGGTAGCCAGATTTTTTTAATTCGCCTAATG
>CAYQRA010000824.1:0-3271 GCA_964419315.1 uncultured Saprospiraceae bacterium
GATGACGGCGATGGATACATCGATGCATTTGATGCGGATTGTCCTTGTGCCTGTCCTTCTGGGGGGATAGTGATCACTTCTATTCCCAATAATTTTACATTTCCTGCAGGAACGACCTATTGCTTAAACGCAAATGAAACTTTAAATTCTGGCTCGAACTTTAATTTGAACGGAGATTTATACATTCTTGGAGGTAATCAATTAGAAATACTTGCTGGAGGAATGAATGTAGGAGGAAACGGAAAAATTCTGGTCTGTGAAGATGCAGGGTTTCATTTTTATCAAGGTAACTACGGTGTTACCTATGATCTGTATAATTTTGGATGGGTTCAGTTTTGTGGCACTAGCCCCGACTTTAACAACACTTTTGTGCTAGGAGAAAACTCCCTAACCGGTATTGATGGAACTGGAGTAGATTGGTTTGGATCCATCGAGTATAATGGAGCTAGTGGTGGCAATGCCTATATGTTTATTGATGCGACTTCCTTAAATCCGGCTGTTAGTGGGGATGTTTGTCTAAATGGAGTACCGGAGATAATAGTACAAGTAGATAATCCTTTTGATACGCCAACCTGTGTTACCAATTGCAATGGCTGTGTAGAGTTGTCTACGGTTTCAGATACCTGTAATAATGGTTCTATCGAAGCTACTTATAATGCCTTAAATAATACTGTTGAAATATGTGGAAATGCGCAAGACGACAATGGGGATGGAAGAATAGACGAAGCCTATCCGGGAGGTGTCCAATCTAATTTGCAATTATGGCTTAAGGCAGACGACGGGCCTAACACACTGGTGGATGGAAATGATGTTACCAGTTGGACCGATCAATCTGCCAATGGCTATTCTGCCAATGCAAGCACTGGGGCAACCGACCATCCACGATATTCATCCAATTCCATAAACTTTAATCCAGGGATCGAATTTGATGGAGCTTATGACGATGACGTTTCAGATGGATTGCATTTAGGAGCTGATTATATTTATTCTACCGAGGAAGGAATGCATGTTTTTGTGGTCTGTGATCCTAATGTAGATGGTGAGTTACAAAACTATGTTTTTGATTTTGGAAGAAGTACCGCAAATGGATTTGGATTAAATTATTCCAATTCATTTTTAGGAAGCTATTCCCCCGCAAGTCAAGGGCATCTGGCTCATGGTTTTGGAGACCAAGCTGCTTTATTGGAGTTAGAAATAGATTTTGATGATGTCCGAAGAGAGTTTAGAAATGGAAGTGTTTTTGCTTCCAATCCGATTTCTATAAGTGAACTAAGCGCAAGCAACATCAATGAGGCCAATGATTATCAAACAGGTGTTGGAAATATAAATGGTCCCGTTTCTATTGGACGTAAATCTGCTAGTGACGCAATCGTCAGTAATGGTGGAAAAATTTTCAATGGTGCGATAGCTGAGGTTCTTGTATTTAACGATTCGCTTTCTAATTTGGAGCAACAAAAAATCAATACTTACCTAGCCATCAAGTATGGTTTAACCCTTTCTCATGATTATGTTTCTTCAGATGGCACCACCATCAAAGATATAACAGATGGATATGTCAATGGTATAGCAGGGGTCGGAGTAGATAGCTGTGGAGGATTAAATCAAAAGCAATCAAAATCAAGTAACCCAGAAGCTATTTTAACGATAGGACTAGGAACGGTTGCATCTACCAATCAAGCCAATAGCAATACCTTTGAAAATGATAATCAATTCTTGATGTGGGGAAATGACGGAGCTCCTGAAAGTGCAAATTGGAATGCTGCCGCAATTGATATTTCAGGAGGAGAATATGAAAGAGTAGATAGAGTGTGGAAATTTGAAGAAAATGTAGGGCAAACCCAATTTTTTCGATTTATAATTGATGTAGATGATCCAGACTTCGATCTACCACCCATGCCTGCCAGTGCGGATGGAAATTATTATTTAATCTACGATGACGATGGCGATTTCACCAATGGTGGATCAAGTAGTGCTTTTTCTTTTAGCTTATTAAGTGGCTCCCTATACCGCTTAATTTCTGTAAATTTTCAAGATTCTCATTTTACGATTGCCATAAAAAATAGCGATGAAATATGTGGCAACTCTCTGGACGATGATGGTGATGGTAGCGTCGATTGTGCAGACTCGGATTGTAATACCACTTATTATGCCAGTGCACAAACCAACACAGGACCCGTAACCAATCCAGCGAATGCCTTGGGCACTCCTGATGGACTAAATGCAACGTTTGGATCTGGCGATAAAATGCTTATTGACTTAGGCAGTGCCTTAGACATCGGGGAAGAGTATACTCTAACCATTTCTCACGTATCCGGTGGAGTCCTTACCCTCGAAGAATCCATTGATGGGGTCAACTTTTTTGCGGCTACCGGTTCCCCTTTTAACAACTTGACAGATATTACCATTGCAACATCAGTCCACACCCGATACCTTCGGATATCTACAGATGGAGCAATGACCTCCACCACTTTAGATGGAGTTACCTATGGCAATTGTATTTGCCAAATGGCAGATTTAGTACATGAGTATAGAATCCCTGGAGTACAAGATTGGACTATGGGAGATACCGTAAGAGCGGATATTGGAAATGCTGTTCTTTTAAATTTTACGGGAACGGGTTATGATACTTGGACCTTCATCTGGTCGGGACCTAATTCCTTTTATCAGGTAACAGATAGTGGAACGCAAAGAGATCAATTATTCCTAGGTAATCTACAAGCCAACCAATTTGGCGAATACAAGGTCGTTTATTTCGATACGCTTGGTTGTGTAGATAGCACCTCCTTTTTAATACTTACCAATACAGAAATTTGTGGCAACGGAGTCGACAATGATGGAGATGGCCTCGTAGATTGTAATGATCCCGATTGCCTAGGAACCTATACCCTGAACTTCGCAGATTCCATGGAATGCTTAGATGCTACAACTTTGCTACTAGATGCAGGGGCACTACCCGCTGGAATTTTTTCTGGCCCCGGAGTCACTGGAACTAATTTTGATGCCTCCGCTGCCGGACTCGGCGTTCATACCATCAATTATGCCTTCAATAATCCGGAAGGCTGTTTGATTAATTTGGTAGATTCCATAGAAGTGTTTGCTGTACCAGTTGTTAATTTTAATTTAGTAGATTCTGTAGAATGTGATAATGGAACGATATCCACCTTAGCGGGCGGTAGCCCTAGTGGAGGCGTTTACACTGGTAATGGCGTGAGTGGTGGAAACTTTAATGCAACTGCTGCTGGTATAGGCACGCATGCGATAACTTACACCT
>CAYQRA010000825.1:0-3261 GCA_964419315.1 uncultured Saprospiraceae bacterium
TTAAAATAAAAACGCTTCTTTCCGTTTTGGACGAAGGGGTAGAAGAAACAGTCGGCTATGTATTGCCCTTAAGATTTCAAGCTACTGCTAAAAATTGGGAGACTTCTCCTTGGAAATTTAAACGAGCAAAACTTTTTTTAATACCTGGAAACTCGCAGTTAGGTTATCGACTTCCACTGGATAGAATACAGCAAACAGAAGCAAGCGTTGAGGAACTCAGAAGCCCTGCGGATAATTTTGAGGAGGATACCAAGTTGATCACGATTGAGGCCATACAAAACCGTATTGCAAAACGACAAAAAAATCTTGGGGGAAATAATGACAGCTTCTTCACCTCCGCTTTGTGCGTTCAAATCATTAAGGGCAATCTCCATGTTTTTCTGCCGCCATTAGATGATGCCAATCAATTTTTAGATCTGGTACATTGCCTCGAGCAAGTTGCAGAACAAATGAAAACGAAGGTCGTGATAGATGGCTATCAACCTGCCTTTCACAAAGAGCTTGTAAAGTTAGCCGTAACGCCAGACCCTGGCGTAATAGAAGTAAATATCCATCCATCGCAAGATTGGAAAAGTATTAGAAACGTTTACGATGTTTTATTTGACTGTGCAGATAACGTTGGATTAGGGACCAATAAATTTATGTTGGATGGACAGCATACGGGAACAGGTGGTGGAAATCATATTACATTAGGAGGAGTCACACCGTCTCAAAGTCCATTGCTTAACCGACCAGATTTATTGCGATCGATGATCAATTTCTGGCAAAATCATCCAGGACTTTCTTATTTGTTTGCCTCCACGTTTATTGGTCCGACCAGTCAATCTCCAAGAATAGATGAAGGTCGTCCAGACATGATCTACGAATTAGAAATTGCATTTAGAGAACTCGACAAATTTGACAAACCTCCTTTTTGGGCAGTCGATAGAATTCTTCGTAATCTTCTGACAGATATCACCGGCAATACGCATAGGGCTGAATTTTGTATTGATAAATTATATAGTCCAGATTCGGCTACTGGCCGCTTGGGTATATTGGAATTGAGAGGTTTTGATATGCCACCACATAAGGAGATGTGCCTGGTCCAATTATTATTGATCAGAGCATTGATCGCCGCATTTTGCAAAACGCCTTATCGCCGTAAATTAATCAATTGGGGTACGGACTTGCATGATAAATTTATGATTCACCATTTTGTCAAACAAGATATTCATGAAGTGGTAGATTATCTGAATGAAAGTGGTTTGCCCTTTGAGAAGGATTGGCTCGATATGTTTTTACAATTCCGTTTTCCAGAATATGGGTCCGTTCAAATAAAAGACATGAAATTAACGCTCCGGGCGGCACTAGAACCCTGGATTGTTTTGGGAGAAGAAATGACTCAGTCCGGTACTTCCAGATATGTCGATTCATCGGTGGAGCGACTAGAAGTCGTCGTCGAAGCTTTCCAAACAGAAAGGTATTTGCTGCTTTGTAATTCCATTGAAGTTCCATTGGTGGAGACAGAATTTAAGGGAAAATATTTGGCCTCGATTCGTTATAAAGCCTGGTCGCCTTATTCCGCATTGCATCCAACCATTGAGGTAGATACGCCATTGGTATTCGATATATATGACACTTGGAATGAGCGTTCTGTTGGTGGATGTACCTATCATGTGGCTCATCCAGGCGGAAGAAATTATGCGACTTTTCCAGTGAACAATTTGGAAGCAGAAAGTCGTAAAGCAACAAGGTTTTGGGAGTTTAATCATAGCCCAAAAAACACAAGCGCCATCGTCGCTCCGTCTAATTCAGAAACTTATTCAAACTATGTAATTGCCCATCAGGAGGAGAAAGGAAATTTGATTGTAAAAAGAATCTCGGAATCTAGAGACTTTGGATATACCCTTGATTTGAGAAGAAAGTAATCTGAAATTTAATTAACTCAGGAAGTTCTAGATCTTAAAGCCATTTTTGGTCAAAATATTATAGTACCAAGAGTAGGGAATATCGCCTCTATCATAGTATTCTTGTACCTCCTCAATACTTCCTTTATCTCCATAGTCCTTGGTGAGTTTTAGATTTCCATTTTCGTCATAATATTTCCAAAGACCAATTTTAACTCTCCAATCTTTGTAATTCCCCGCTGCTTTTAAATTGCCATTTGGATAATATTTTTTTATTGGCCCTTGCACTAAATTTTGTTCATAATATCCAACTTCCTTAAAGTTTCCATTTTCATAATAGTTTATCCACTTCCCCTGACCGATACCATCAATGTATTCTTGCCAAGAATCAAAATTCCCATTTGCATGTTTAGAGAATAGGATTCCTGTAAATGGTTCATTCTCGCCCTTCACATAATATTTATATACTCCATTACTGGTTTCACCATTTACATTGTTCATCGAAACCTCCCTTCTTTCTTCCACATCTTGCATGGAAGTTATTTTTTGGCTAAAAACCATTAACGGTAAATTTAAAAGAATAAGTAGGATTTGAATTTTCATGATTAATTATTTTTTTCATACCTACGTTTTAAATCCTAGTTTGGTTTTTTCAAACTAGGATTTTTTAGAATTAGCTGCTGCTGCTCGTTAGCACCTGTAGTCATCAAACGAAATCTATTAGAAGTAACAGCTAGCAATGTGTCTTAGAGACTGCTTGATCCCAACAAGGAAAATAATCACCAATTCAAAGTTCTACAACTCCATCAGGTCCTAGAACCTTGAACTGGTGAGTCTAATTTTATTTAGCGATGACTAGTTTTTCCGTTTTAATCAATTCATTAGATTCCGCTGTTTTAATTTGTAGGATATAAAATCCACTATTGATCTCATCGACTCGAATCAACTGTTGTACCTTTGCTGCCACCAATTCGTTTTTAAGCAGTTGGCCATTGGTTGAATAGAGTTGAACGACCACGTCTAATTCATATCCGTTTTTTATGGTAAAATCATTATTAGCAGGATTTGGAAAAAGAGAGATCCTATTTTCCATTATCGCATTTTCTGTTTCATCGGCTGATCGCATTCCAGCACTTGGAGAAATAATAGTACATTCCGTCGCCTCAGAACAGGTTCCATTAGTAGAAGAAGATACATTATTGCAAACTCTATGGTGCAAATTATGTTGCTCACCGGAAACAATATGTATTACTTCACCACCTGAAACATATATATCCGTAGGTGTCCAAGGGCCTACGGGATTATCACTCGATTCAACGGTCCAATCATAATTTACTGGAGCGGTATTCGAATTTGCCGTGTAAGTAAATTGACC
>CAYQRA010000826.1:0-3257 GCA_964419315.1 uncultured Saprospiraceae bacterium
CAGTATAGCCATCTATCGGCATGTAATAAATTTGGTCGCATTCTGTTCCCCATTCAGGATTGGAAGCTTGGAAACTTAAAGATTTTCCGTCAAAGCTAAAGTAAGCTTCGGCATTATCACCACCAAAAGTCAACTGTTTGAGGTTTTGAATGTGTTTTTCGCCTGGGTATTCCAAAGTACTTGTTTTACTTTCCG
Source organism: uncultured Saprospiraceae bacterium (assembly GCA_964419315.1). GTDB lineage: Bacteria > Bacteroidota > Bacteroidia > Chitinophagales > Saprospiraceae > CALLVY01. The sequence goes on from CAYQRA010000826.1 coordinate 196, forward strand.
TAACCTCTTGTACCGCAGCTTTTTGTTCGGGTGCAGGGCTATTGCATGCGTTTATCGCAAAGGCAATACCAATAATAAGGAGCTTTTCTAATTTCATTTTTCGTAAATTTTGCACCAAAAATACACTTTGTTTAGACTACTTTTGTCAAGGAGAGGAAAAATAATAAACTGAAGTTGTATAAGAATGGCTGCTTGAAGCGAAAAATTCAGATTTAGGGTTCTCACAAAGCTCATTTTCGAGTGCAGCCTTCCGGCTGGAGGAGAAAATAGCTGAAGGGAGGTTCTTAAAGATGGATTTTACAGCCAAGTAAGCTATTTACCTCATACTCAAAAAACAATCACTTCACTCATTCACCTTTAATCTGCTTTTTATGCGATTGCTACTTTCCTTTTTTGGTCTTTCTATTTTTACTTTGCTTTGTTGCTTTGGATGCCTGTCCGATGAGCGCGCAAAAAAGCAAAAGCCCAAGGTTTTTAGATACAATCAACACCGCTCGGTGACTTCCCTAGACCCTGCCTTTGCCAGAAGCCAAAGTAATATTTGGGTAGTAGATCACTTGTTTAGTGGTTTGCTTCAATTAGATGATTCTTTACAGGTAAAACCGGCACTAGCCAAAACTTGGACGGTTTCTGAAGATGGACTAGATTATACCTTTGCTTTGCAGCAAGGGGTGCGCTTTCATGATGATATCGCTTTTCCAGATGGGAAGGGAAGGGCTTTGGTGGCTCAAGATGTGGTCTATAGTTTTAATAGAATTATTGATGAAAAAGTCAATTCACCAGGCAGTTGGATTTTCAAAGGACGGATAGATAGCCTTCGCCCTTTTTATGCTTTGAATGATTCTACTTTTGTTTTGCGTCTGTCCGAACCCTTTCGACCCATGCTTGGGATTCTGACCATGCAATATTGTACCGTGGTAGCCAAAGAAGCAGTCAACTATTATGGTGCTGATTTTCGAACACATCCGGTTGGTACAGGACCTTTTCGACTGAAAAGGTGGCTGGAAGATCAGGCTTTATTTTTGGTGCGAAATGAGCATTATTTTGAGACGGAACAAGGACAAAATTTACCTTATGTAGAAGGTGTACGGGTCAATTTTATTCCAGATCGAAAGACCGCATTATTAGAGTTGTTAAAAGGTAAAATAGATTTTATGAGTGGCTTGGAATCTTCTTATACCAATATGATGCTGACCGCACAAGGAGAATTGAGAGAAGCGCAGCGAGAGCATTTACAGTTTATCAGTTCTCCTTATTTGAATACGGAATATTTGGGCATCAACATGGAAACGGCAACTGGCGATAGCCCATTGGCCCATAAGAAAGTTCGGCAGGCACTCAATTATGGTTTTGATCGGGAGCGAATGATGCGGAGCTTACGCAATGGCATTGGCCATGCGGCCAACTCTGGTTTTTCTCCCAGAGGATTACCTTCCTTCGACTCCGAGTCTGTTCCGGGCTATTCCTATCAGCCAGCGAAGGCTCGACAATTATTGAAAGAAGCAGGTTTTCCCAATGGAGTAGGTTTGGCACCGATTCAGTTGCTGACCAATAAAGATTACTTGGACCTCTGTACTTTTATTACTAGACAATGGGAAGACCTTGGTATACAGGTCAATATTGAATTGGTAGAATCAGCGGTATTGCGTAGTCGAATGCGCAAAAGTCAGGCACCGTTTTTTAGAGCTTCTTGGATTGCAGATTATCCAGATGCAGAAAGTTTCTTTACGATGTTTTATAGCAAAAATCCAGCACCACCGAATTATACCCGTTTTAATAATCCGACCTTTGATAAGTTGTATGAAAAAGCCCTTGGAGAAAACAATGATAGTCTTCGATATGCTTTATATCATGAGATGGATCGGCTGCTGATTGAAGAGGCACCAGTGATCTTTTTATTTTATGATGAGTCTGCTTTATTTGCCCGCAAAGAGGTTAGTGGTTTGAGTAGAAATGCGATCAATTTATTGAATCTGAGAAGGGTAGCAGTCGAGTAATCTTTAGTGTGCTATTTAGAGGAAAGACTAAAAAAACCCTTGCGATTGCTCGCAAGGGTTTTTTTTCAAAAATTCTGTAAAGAAAGGGAGGCCTAGTAACCAGTAACACCCAAAGACTTCAAAGTCTCGATGTTTAGGTTTCCGATAGGAAGACCTTTTTCAGTTTGGTATTGTCTAAGTGCAGTTTGAGTATTGATACCCATAACACCATCAGCAGCTCCACAGTTGAAACCAGCAGCATTCAATGCATTCTGTACCGCTCTTACTTTACCAGAAGTTGTTTTTTCAGCACAAAGGATTTCAGTCCATACGGTGTAACCACCTTGCTTGATCAAACGTTTTTCTTTGAAAGTTCTAGAAACAGAAGGAATTACTTCCTCACGAGTTGCTTCTGGGCTAACCAATACTTTCTTAGAAACAGTATTGTATACAGGCTCTACAGGAATTTCTTCCACACGTGCAGGCTGATCAATTACTTTTTTAGAAACTGTTTTGTATTTAGCAGGAGTTACGTTCTCAACAGTGCGAGAAGGCTCAGCCAATACTTCATAAGTTTCAGTACGGTATTTAGCAGGAATTAGCTCATAACAAGCTACATAACAATCTTCTGGATTCTGAGAAAAACAGTTAGGAGATTTTTTCTTTTTCACCCACTTACCTCTTTCTGGAGATTCCAATACTTGACGAGTCTTTTTCTCGTAACGAGCAGGAATAGTTTTAAGGCTTGTTTTTTCAGGCATTACCATTACTTGCTCTGTAATAGTCTTGAAAGTTGCAGGGATAGTTTTGTACTTAGTAGATCCCTCTTTAGTCATGATTCTTTCCGTAACAGTTTCGTATACTGCAGGTACTTTTACCAATTTAGTAGAAGCTTCTTTGATTACTTTTTGTACCTCCACAGTTTCATACTGATCTGGGATTTTACATTTTGCGTAGCACTTACCGTACTCGTTGGTTGGAGGAAGATCATCAAAAGGAATGTCAGTCTCTACTTGTGCCGAAAGAGCAGTAGAGAAGAAAATTGCCAGCGCAAGGCACAATAGATAATTAAGGTTTCTCATTATC
>CAYQRA010000827.1:0-3253 GCA_964419315.1 uncultured Saprospiraceae bacterium
GCAGCTTTGGATTATTGAATGGCTCAGGGTTGCGAATGATGATCGCAACGATTTTCACATTACTAGGATTGGTCGTATCTTTTACCAAGTTAAACTCTGTAGAAATCGCTTCATCAATAGGATCAAAACCTAAGACTCCTTCGACTACCCGATCAAAAGCATGTTGGTAATTGGTAATCAATCCATCACTCAATGCATTGGGGGTTCCGATGATCGTATCATAAGCCGCTTGGATTTCTGTTGGAGTCAAGGCTTTTTCAATATCAAAAACTGCATTTCTTATAGCAGGATCATCCGGATCATTATCGGTTAAGACATAACTATTGATCTGCTCTTTGAAAGTAGCGTAGCGAGAAGTCTGGAAGCCAAACTTATGCACCTCTCTGGTTTCATCCGTTGTATCAAAAGAATTATCTCCATCCAGATCGTACAGATTATTGATCAAGGCGGTATAAAGTTTTCGAGGCTTCAAGTGCTTTGGAATAACCGTTAAGTATGAGGACTTTGGAATAATCGTATTTCCTCCTGTGGCGATACAATTATTGGCCTCAAACATACTGGCATATTGATCAAAAACATGTGGCATGATTGGATCTGGATCATCTTCCCAGCTTTCCACAGTTTGTGGAATATTGGTGTGAATGGTATCCGCAGGATCATAATCCAAATAAGGTGGGTTGACAATAGTATCTCCTTCCCGTGGATCTTTGATCACAATTTTTATGCGACCCTCCACTGGATCCTGTCCATTATATTCCTTCCAGGTTTGGAAGAAATGAGTCGCATAAGCTTTTGCAAAAAACAGATCAATCCTCGTCGTTTCATCATTATAGAATAATGGTTTTGCGCTCAGCAAATTCCCATCCGCATTTGGATACGAGCGTTGGTAGTCGATGTATTGCCGTAGAGTAGTCAAGGCATACTTTTCGGGGTGTGGAGTCAATGCCGGACTTTGTGGAATAATCGTTCCCGAAGGACTTCGAACAATACCATTGGCATCTTCTACCGTATTTCCGTTAGCATCGATGTAATCTCCGTAGGTGGCTTTTTCATTGGTATGGAAAAATCCAACCGGCCCTCCGGTACTAAACCCATAGGTAAAGGGATAATCTGTTGCTGCAGACACATCATCGTCTACGACATCTCTGAGTACAAAGTGTACATAATAATGCGTATCTGGTCGCCAAATCGGCTGGATGTATTGGGTGATTCCAGCAATGGTCGCCAAGGCATCAGATTCAATGGCATCCTGTCCAGGAATATTGATATTGAACTGATACGCTTCTAGAGACAACCAACATACTTCATGTAAGAGCGTATAACATTTTCTATCTTCTTCTTCACAATTGCAATTGCCTGCTTCTAGCAAAATCTCTAAGATACACTGCAATGCTTCCCACGCTTTTCTATAATTGGCCGGAGTGGATACTTTCAGATAAAGATAAATCGCGGATAACTTTGGAGATATTTCAGCAAGCACTTCTTGGTTTGTAATGCCTTTCAGAATAACCGTGATCCTATTGAAACAGCCTAGGTAAACTCTCGTACTCTTCGGATTTATTTGCAGTGGATGTGGCAGACATTCATTTCGAATATCAAAGATGGTTCTCCAAATGGCACAGAGCCTTTCATCTTTTATACAAGGATCTCCTACGCAATCTCCCTTCGCCTGTAGGTACTCCATCAACGGAACCAATTCTGCAGTCATCGCACCTAAGGTATTATAGCTAGGTTCCGCAATAAATTCTTGGATGGCATTGATCAACTTTATAAACTGTTTGGCGATAAAGCAATTCGGATTGACCTTATCAAAATTGTAAATGAGATTTAATAAGTTTTTAGCACAGTTGACCTGTGTCGTCCAATTAGAAACCTTATCTACAATAAAACAAGGTTCGATTTCTTTGATCGCAAAATAGAGTTCACATAATTTTTGAGGAGAACAGCCTTCTGGAGGATTCGGTACCACCTTCTTAGCCGCAGCTTTAGATTTACCTGTTGCCTTGCTCGCTTTTTTCTTAGTTGCTTTTGCGGTCGCTGGACCTCCTTGCTCAATCAGAGCACAACCGATATTCAATAAGCGATTGAGTTGTTCTTCTAAACCTGTAGTCGATTGAATTTTCCCTTTAATCAATCCTAATTCAATCAAATTATTATTGTGAATAATCGCAGCAATTTGTTCTCTTAGCAATGCGATTTGCGCACTATTTGGAAATTTAGGGATAATTTCGATGCGGGTAATTGGACGCCAATCAGCGTTTTCATACTCTACAGCTACATTCAATTCCGAGACTCCTTTATTAACTTCATAAGGAGCATTTTGATTAGCCGCAGATGGATCGGGATTCCCATATTGAATTTGAGAAGTCGTATCATCAACTAGCGAAGCATAATAACGAATGGTAACACCTTGACTAAAAGTACTGAGTTTTAAACTCACCCTTACCGAAGGTTCGGGCAAACGAATTTGTAAGGTATTGGCATTTTCAAATCGCAGCGATTGAGCAAAGCCAAAGACATTGACTTCATCCGTAATCAAGCCATATTCTTCCTCTCTTTTATTGAATAAAAAGAAAGCCGCTTCATTGGAATAAAACAAGTGATTTTCATCATAGCAATAATAGCGATGCCCTAATGGCTTGTACAAAAAGTTAGCACATACTGGCACTTCTTCTTCGCCTTCACAGAAAAGAGATGCCGGAGTGACTCCGTACTGTTCGGGGATATACCAACCCGGTTGTCCTTGTTCGGTATAAGAAAAAGGAGTCGTTGCCAATAGGCGAATGGTACTATATTGTCCATCTGATTTTTGGAACTGACCAATCTTCAAGGTATCTAAAGTTGGATCATCAGGATATAAAGCTTTGTAAGGATGATAATCCACCCAAGCCGGAATAGTTGGATCCCAAGATTTGAGCACAAGACTTTCTACTGAAAACTGGTGCTTTACTTGTCGGACTTCTTTTCCTTTGATGATCTTCTGCGGTGGCACCTTTTCCGTATCTCTAATCGCTGGATTATTGACGCCTCCAATGATATCTTGGATTGGATTCGGCAATAAACCTTTTTCCGTTTTGATATCGATATAAGTATCTAATGGAATAATCTTCTTCGTAATATCACTTGGTAAATTATTTACCGCTGGTTCAGAATTCAAATAAGCCAAATCAAAAGTCTCATTCGACAACATATTGACCCCTTTCACGATATCCGCAATGTTTGTGGAGCTGTCAGGGTTAATCATCGGATTAAT
>CAYQRA010000828.1:0-3252 GCA_964419315.1 uncultured Saprospiraceae bacterium
GGAGGTAGCGGCGGTGCCGCGTTGGAAAATCGGAGTGGACGCTAGTAGTAGCTAAGGGAGTTTTCAAGTTTGTAGTTAAAAGTTTTTTTTGCATACTCCTTCAACTAAAACAAGATCACTAAAAATACGCCCTGACAAAAGCATCATAAATTTCTTCTAACATTTCTTCGGTCATATCATCTTCAGAGACCAAGTCATCAGAACGCCCATCTTCATACTCAGAAGGAATCGCTCTTTCATCGCCAAATGTTTCGTATTCAAATATTTCGGATTGTCGACTAGCAGAAAAGAAGTTGTCTCTTAATCCGCAATTCTTAGTGGAATTGCTGATCCGTACATTGGCCTCCCAAGATCCGACTCGAACAATTTTGGTGACTACCACTCCTCCCTCTATGGTCTTATAAATTGGAATTTCTGTCTCCACACCAGCAGTATCCACTTCTACATCATATCCATCTATGATTTCTTTTTCGAAGCGAAGCGTTTCTTTATCCTCCTCAATATCAAAATCCAAATCGCGAAAATCTACTTCAATTCTACAATCCGCATCACTAACAATTCCGTCATAATATACCTCTAAAAAATCACCACTAAATCTTTCTACATTATCAAATTCCCGATCAATGTCCCAATTTTCACCGATATCAAAAGTAGCTCCCGCTTTTACTTGATAAATAAAGGTTCCATAATCAATACAAACCTCCTTCAGAGAATCTAATAACTGCGTTTCGTAAGTATAACGGCTTGCTTTCACAAAATGATAATAAGCATCAATTGCAGGTTGTTTATATCCCGAGGAGATGGATTCTCTAAGGTCCGCTTGGCCAGCAGCAAAGGAAATATCATAAATCAAAATACTATTTTGTTGATCTAGTTCAATCAGATTGTTTTTATCCTCATCGAATACTCCAATTAGATATTGATTCGCTGCTGTTATTTTCTCTTGCAAGCTAGCACTTTTCTTAATTGCTTTTTCTAAAGAGTTGACGTCTTGAATGCCACTTAATTCTTCCACAATTGGGACTCCTTCCGCAAGGATGGCTGTCATAGCTTTCTCCAAAACCAATTTATTTTCTCTAGGATTTTTGCCCTTTTTTATTTCTTTTAATGCTGATTTAGAAGCGCCTAAATAATCCTGTTTTTTGAGTTTTTTCTGCGGAGTGGCGCAAGAAAGACCGCATAGTATAAAAAAGAAAAAGAGATAACGCATTTTGAATTTTTTTTTTGAATTATAGTAGGTTTAAATTTTCAATTAAAGGGCTTCGCTAGTTGGGTGTATTAGAGTTTTCCAAAATCAATTATTCCATACCTTCTTTTTCCAAGCCCAACCACCGTTCCAATAATTCCATAACCCATTGCTGTTCTTTCTCCTCGAAAGAAGCAATCCGTGTTCTATGATGCCCATCGGCTAAAGTCAATACATGATTGTCTCTTGCTTTCGCCTCCTCAGACAAGGTGACTCCCGTCGCACTCCAAGTATCCAAAGCACCATAAATAAAAAGCATTTGGCTCGCTTCATTTTGGATGAAATTATTCACTTTTTGCATAGCTGTAAGATCATAAACAGGATTAGTATTTGCGGGAGCGGTAAAGTCAAAAAGATAAGGATCTTTCCGATCTAGATAGTCTAAAAAATCAGTGGTTTCGTAACCGTACATTCCAATCTCCGTCAAAGCCGCCCAAAAAAATGGTCGCAAAGCTTCTATTCCGCCAGCTTCGAAAAAGTCCAACCCAGATACTTCCAACAAGTGCCTCAATAGATCTTTATCACTAATCTCCCCTCCCGGAATCTTATCAAATGGAACCGTCCCCCATTGCCAAAAAGCAAAAGAATATTCTAAGATATAATAATCCATAATCGTGGCTAAATCAAGATCCCAATCGTAGCCTTTTTCCTTTTGTAATTCTGCTAAAGACTTTACCAAACCAGTTTTTCTTTGGAAACAGAGTTTTTGGAAAGCCAAGATTTTTTGTCTTTGCGAAGCCGTCCCGACGGTGCGAAGAAAATCATAAATCCGAGGATCTTCTCTGGATAAATTTAAAGGTGCTACATAGGGTACACTTGCTACTACATCCTCTGGATAAAGGCTTCGATGAATCATGGTACATTGTCCGCCCTTGCTGATCCCTGTACTTACAAATTTAGCATTAGGATAAACGTATTTTTTTAATTTTTTGATGATTAAATGTTGATCCGTGGCCGCCTGCCATACCGTGAGGTGTTGCCAAGGAATGGTATCCGGCTTGGAGGGATCGAAAAAACGATGTTCAATTCGAACCTCATTGGCATCAAGTAAAGTGGCCAACTCTCCAGCAGTATTTTGTCCAATCCCATATCCTTGGATCTCTACGATGACTGGTGAATCATAAGCAATATGTCCCAATAATACGCGCTGTTGAAAAACGGGGCTTTCAGGATTTTTATGATCGACCAATTGTTCAAACCACAATTCCATATTTTTTTCAAAAATACTATTGCGTTCTTTTTGCACCACCCGACTTAATCCAGGAATCGCTTTTAGGCGGCTAGCCAGATCTCGGATTTCAATACTTGGAGGAGGAGGTGTTTTATCTATTTTCTTTAGCCCTGTACAAGCAGGCATTAAAAATAAGCAAGACAAAACGAGGAAGGAAAAAGAGACCGTATTTTTAAAAAACATTTTATTCGTATTTACAATTCCATTTTGATTCCGTCAAGATAAGATTTCTTTTAACGAATAAAAAAAGCCCGGTAAAAACATACCGAGCTTTTAGAATTGTTTAACTAACCTTAAGAAGTTGTTTGAAATAGTAAACCGATTTTTCAATTATTAATCGCATACTACTTAAAAACTACTTCTTAGTTAAAATACTTGTTTAAACTTAGAATTCGTCTATTAATTTCTTTTTCATCACCTCAAACTCCTCCTCAGAAATGATACCATTGGTTTTGAGTTCTCCGAGCTCTTTGAGCTTAGCGATGACATCTTTAACTTCTTCTTGCGGAACCACCACTTCTGCTGCCGGCTCTTCCTTGACGACTGACGGAGCAGGATTGGTCTTGGGAGTATCTGAAGCAACGGTAGGTTCCGTAAAGGATTCTTCTCCCGGTACAACTCCTGTATCTTTCCATTCTTTCGCTACCGTTTTTCCTTTTTCAAATTTTTCTTTATAGTATTTGCGCAAGCGATCAGGATCAAAATCCAGGATGGTTCCTCCCGACTCGAAGTGTTTTTTGAAGACTTCTCCCAAGGCATAGGTTGATGCTCCGGC
>CAYQRA010000829.1:0-3251 GCA_964419315.1 uncultured Saprospiraceae bacterium
CCGCCAAGTACCATTGCCATTAGACATCAAAGTGAGTGAACCATTGGCAATGGAGGTAAAACCGGACTTCAATAGGAGATAGCCCCCATTGGTCACCCCAACACCGGCCGTATTAAAAAGTAGCGTCACAATACTACCTTTTGGAAAACGATTGGCTGTCAGGTGATTGATCCGAGAAATGTTTGTCGTATTAGTGACTTCAAAGTAATTGGCGGATTGTGGTAATTCTAAAAATCCATCACTGGGAATCTCAACAGTGGCCACCGAATGAATCAATAAGCCATCGAGTTGCCCGCCGGAAGAAAACAGGGGTTTTTCATCTAAAGTTGGCAATTGATTTCCAAAACAAAGTGTCGGAGTAGTCAGGTAGACGACGAGCGTGGAGCCCGTTGTATTTTCTAATCTCGCAGCAAATCGCGCTGGGGAGCTTCTTTTGACATTTGCATTCATGCCTACAAATTCCCATTCCCCACTTCCACAATGTGCATTGGATCGCGTCCAGCCATTTACGGCATTGGTATAGGTAAAAGCAACGTTGGGTTCTGTCGTACTCATGTGGAATCCAAAGTTGACCTGATCGTATAGTGGCAATTCTTTTACCTGCGGACGCGCGAGTGCACTTGGTTCTATTTGCGCAGTAGCACCAGCTGGTAAGCTTATTTTTAAAACATTATGCGTTTCTGATAAAGCGGGAGAAAGAACTTCTAAACTTATACCGCTTCCAGTGATGTCCCAATCGGGAATGGACTGTCCGTCTGGTGAAAAAAAAGTGGCATTTCGAAATCGGTTGAAACTCGAATTTCGATAATGAATAGCTTTTCCACTTTTCATGTTAATAAAGTTGTTTCCTTTGTCGAGCGTAAGTCCACCCGCATAAACACCCGTCAGCGTAGAGTTTTTTGTTTTTTTGGCAAAAAGTATTAAAGGAATTTCAGCCACTTGGTTAATTCCTTCCACTCTGATCTCTGAGCCAGAGATTTCCCCTTTAGCTACATATAAATGTCCTTTGGTAGTAGTAGGAGGTTCTATAACACAGCTTTTAAAAATGTTGTGATTTCCTCCATTGATGAAAATGCCATATTTAAATCCGCCACCAGAAACCTGGCAGTGATGCCAGGTATTGGAGTTGACAAAACTATTGTTTGTTTGGTCAACTTGGATACCAATAAGTCCGTGACGAATTCTTACATTATGAAAAGCCGCATAAGCAATTCCTCCTTGGTTTTTGGCGTCCAACTGTAGTCCGATACCTTCGGTAAAACCACTGATTAAAACTTTGGAGCAATAAACACTTTCCACTAATCTTCCATCGGCTTCCACCAATATTCCTCCAGCAGCCCCCTGTTCGTTTTTATCGCGAATGACCAAATCTTCTACCCTTACATTATGACCTGTAATTTTTAGGGCATGCCCATTTCCATAAAACCATAAAAGCGATCCATTATAAGGTGTTTCCAAAGGCTCACTTCCGGCACCTTCTCCTATTAGAGAAACGCCATCTTTGAGCTCCAAGGTTTTAGAAATAACATAAATACCATTTGGTACAAAAACTTTGCAAGCGAGTACGGCGGCACTATCTAGAGCTTGTTCGAAAGCATCGGTATCATCTGTCTGGCCGTCGCCCTTTGCTCCAAAATTGGTCACATACAAACCATATCGTTCTCCATCAAATGATTTGGCCCGTTCGGCATACAAAGCTTTGGGTACAGAGAGTATTTCCGATAAACTATTGAGGTCATAATTACTACCACCGGTTACATCCATTTCTACTTGCAGAAAACTTTTTTTACTCCAGTCGATGTCCGCAAAGAGTCCGAGTACAGGATTACCTTCTCCTACCTTTAAATTGATGACGCCATAATCATTGCTAGTGATTTGGTGAGTTTCCTGATAGATCGGAGGAAGGTTATCTGAAGTTTGAATGATACTAATTTGTATCCCAATATTCTGATTGCTAATGACTGTTCCCGTGCTGTCTCTTGCGACGGCTTGATAGCTAAAAGAATGCTGGGCAGAAATGCTAAGAGCAAAGAATAAAAAGAAAAAACTAAGTATAGAAGGTAGGGAAATTTGTTTGAGTTTTGACATTAAGAAAATATTTGAAAAGGCTATTAAGAAAATAAAAGGGTTACTGTTTTTTTCGAATAGCAGTTGATTGGTATTGTATTTTTGGAACTTAATAGGGATAGGACTTGGAATAAAAAAAGAAATCAAATTTTAATAAAATGCAGTACCGATATTCTTTCCTGGTTTTGAAATAGTTGGATAAAATAAGTGCCAGACGGTAAATCCCTCACCTGATTTAATTGAACCTCACTGCTTTGAGAAGGCAGTTCTTTTTGCAAAATTTGGCGGCCACTACTGTCAAAAATAAATGCCATGACGGGAGCAGTATTGGCTATTGGAAAACGAATAGAAATTTGATCTACCGTAGGGTTGGGAAAAAGGCTCCATTGAATTTCTTTTTTCGTTTTCGCCAAAGGTATTTCAGGAGATTCTTCTTCAACAACTACAGGGTTTCTGGTTTCTGCTGAAACGTTTAATTCTCCTTGTTGAAATCCTCCCGTGATATAATTGGTGCTATGTATGGTTTCAATGAAGCTAAGTCCGATGGTCCAATTGATAGAAACCCCCTTTTCATTACTTGCAAAATCACCTGCCGAAGGGAGACTTGTTCTGGAAATTTGTTGTGCGATAGATGGAAGTGTCCCTAGTACAAATAAGAGTACAAAAATGTTTTTCATGCTGGTTCTTGACTTATGTATGTGATCAATGGTTACCCTTGCAATGTAAGAGGAGTAACTGGAATAGTTTTTTGAAAGGGGGTAGATCTGTGACAGAAAAATGTATCTCTGGTGATTTTTTTTAATTGTGTAAGTGTTTGGTTAATAGGAGCTAAGGTGGATTGTTAGGTGGTGGAAAAAAGGAAAGGGCATTCAATAGAGGTGATAAATCCTGTAACTTTTATTTTCGACCAGGATCGGAAAATCGAGGCTTTCTTGGGCAGAAGTCAATAAATACTGGAACTTCCCTTGCCCCAGATTTTCCCAATCTTTTTTATTTCTAGAAGAAAAATTTTGATTGGCCAAAGCAAAAAGGGATTGCCCGCTTTTTCGATTGTCGATATCAATGCCATAGAGTTCTTGTACTCTTTGATACCAAACGGGAAGGGCATCTTTTCTATGAACCACCGTTTTATAATCGATATAACAACTGCGTTGGCTATGAAATTTAAAAGCAGTTTCCTGCAT
>CAYQRA010000830.1:0-3248 GCA_964419315.1 uncultured Saprospiraceae bacterium
CACTTATCAATGGAGCAATGGAGCTACTAGTCCCATTATTGAAAACTTGGGTATTGGAACTTACACCTTGACGATCACGGACGCGAGTGGCTGTTCTGCTTTGGATACCTTTATTATTGAACAGCATAGTTTTGATATCCTTTTTGATACGCAAAAAGCTTGTAATGGCGATAGCATTGGCTCTGCTAGTGTTAGCTCCATTGGAGCTGCTTATTTTCCGGTCCTCTTCAATTGGGAAGACGGTTGGAATGCAGGTTTTAAAAATAATTTAGCGCCTGGAGAATACTTGGTCACGGTAGTAGATGCTTTGGCTTGCGCTGACATTGATACCATTGTGATAGAGGATGGAACTCTGCTTGCGGAAACCGAAGTACTAAAATCCAGTTGTATGAATGATTTTAATGGCTCCGCCAAAGTCAGTATCAGCGCTGGAACGGGTCCATTCTCTTATATTTGGGATTTTGTAAACACGAGTGATTCTGTTTATAATTTTCTACCGCCGGGGCAAGGTCAAGTAGGTATTCTTTCGGCAGATGGTTGTGAAATCATGGAAGAATATAACATCCCACTATCGCGACTGGAAGTCAAAGGTACTACGATGAATATTTCTTGCGCCGGAGCGAATGATGGAGTCATTCAATTGGACATCGTTAGTGATAGTCCACCTTATGAAATCACTTGGCCAGACAATAGCATGGGCCCAGTCATCACGGGTTTATCAGTAGGATTCTATAGCCCTCTCGTGGTCGATCAACGTTGTATTGCTCTCGGAGATTTTTTCATAGACGAGCCCCAGCCTATCTTACTCGATTTCAACACCGTGGATGATAATGACAGCAATCCTTTTCCCGAAGGCCTTGCACAAGTTATCCCATCGGGTGGCATTGCTCCCTATTTTTATTTATGGAGTACTGGAGAGATGACGGATACGGCAAAAGATTTACCGGCAGACACTTATTCGGTAACGGTAACGGATGCCAATGGCTGTACAAAAACAGGAATGGTTAGCATTGACTTTTTATCTAGTTTGTCGGAACCTGCTTGGGCCAAAAACCTCTTGCTTAGTCCTAACCCAACGAATGGATGGGTACAAGTAGATCTACCAGATGGACTGCCAGAAAACTTGGAATTGAGTATCACCAATATGGTTGGTCAGGTGATCTCTAGGCAACAAATTTTGCGGGGAACCCGAAGTTGGAATATTGATTTATCGAAAAATATTTCGGGGATGTATTGGCTAAAATTTGCAGGAAGAGACGGGAGTTGGACCGAACGAGTTTTTCTGAGTAAGTAGGAACACCTAAAGCTTTCCCAAGGAAGTTTTTTCCTTGGGAAAACTTTATTAGCGGAATCTTAGTCGGCTAATGCTTCTTCGAAGAAGCGGATCAGAGGTAGTGCTGCTTTATAGTGATCTATCAGTACTTTGGGAAAGTTTTTTTCGAAAACTATTGTTGGTTTAAACGAAGCCATAAAGTAAAAAGCTTTATTGGCGATCAGCGGTTGTTTTTCTGCTATCTCCCGAAACTCTTTGGGAATGCGCTTGTTTTTTTCCCCGTGGATTTCTCCAAACTTCTCTACAAATTTCTTTTGTCGGATCAATTTTTCAAAAGTCTTTAGATTGGCCGCAATGTGCATTCTAACTTTTTGCACCTGCTTGGTTTCCAACTTATACAATCCGCTGTAGACTTCCGCACTTTTGTGGCTGAACTGCAAGTAAAGCGCTGCTGCCAGCATACTTTTGCGGCCTCCTGGAGAAAGGACTGCGGACACCTGAGTTTTATAAGGCGACTTATCTTTACTAAATCGAATATCGCGATTGATTCGAAAGATGGCATCTTTGGGCAATAGGACAATTCGCGAATCGATGGCCTGCATTTTATCAATCATCAAAGCAACAAATTCAGAGAAAGGGTCTTTGACATTTTCTACATAGCGTTTTTTATTCGCATGGAACCATTCGCGTTGATTGTTTTTTTCTAGCTCTTTGAAAAATTGAATAAAGTCTTTATTGAAATGACTCATGGTTTAAGTTTTTAAAATGTTTTGGCTATTTACTTTTGGAAAAGCTAAGGGCTATCTGGAAGGTAGCCCTTAGCTCGTTTTACAGTTGGTCTTTTGGAACCTTTTCTCTTTTAAAATATTAGGAGCTACCTTCCAGAAAGCTCCTACATCAGTTTTATGGAAATTGGTTTTTTTACTACCTTGATGACATTCAGCATGGAGCTACACGCCAGATGGTGTCTTTACCTAGAAAATCACTTTCCAGGCATATTATAATAAAAACGTTCGTGGATAATTTTGCCGTCTTTCCATTTCTGCACTCCTACTTCTTCCATTTTCATTCGACCATGTTCGGTAGTAAGGTCTACCCAACTTTCAATAGAAGTAGTTTGCTCTGCTTCGTTGGCGGTGATTGCTCCAAAGCCTCCTCCATGTCTTTCTTTGATGGAAGCAAACCATTGTTTCATCGCTTCCACTTGAGCAGCTTTTCCATTACGAGTTTCCCCTGTTGGTTGCTCTACGACGACGACATCATCGTGGTAAAGTTCTTGAATCGCCTCCATGGCTTTTCCTTCTGATAACATTCCGACTAATTGTTGGGCTTTTTCTAAACAACTCATTGCTTGTTTTTTTTATGATTAAAAAATAGGATTTTCTAAAAAGTACTTACCAATGCGAACGGAGCCATTTCGCTTAAATTGTATTTTCCATTTAAAGCTATTATTAAAAGTTTAAAGAAAGAAGACATGCTCCCTTAGATTTAACCAATAGAATGCAAACCAATACGGTTGCCCTCACTATCCATAAACATGGCAACATATCCAACCTCATCGGATACTTTGGTTTTTGGCATCACGATCTCTCCTCCTGCCTCCGGCACCTTATCGAGGTATTGAAGCAAATCATCTCCACCATTGAGGTATGGGAGTGTTCCTTTATCGCTTGGTTCATAGCCTTCCCCTACGCAGAGTGCTCCGCCGACCTCATTATCCGCGGAATTGAAAAATGCCATTTGAATACCTAGAATTTCTTGCTCGACCATTTCGGAAGAGAATACTTTAGAGTAAAAAGTTTTTGCTCGGCCAAGGTTAGTGGCTGGTATTTCGAACCAATTGATTGCATTTGCCATAATGTATCTTTTTTATTGAAGTAATGGTTTTTCAAGAGAATAGAGAATTCCGATGATTGTATTGCAAATTTATAAATAAACATTTTGTGTTTTGATTAAAAAAATTTAAAAACGTAAA
>CAYQRA010000831.1:0-3247 GCA_964419315.1 uncultured Saprospiraceae bacterium
ACGAAGAATAAGGTTGAAAATCGCTCATTATAATAAGTACATTAATTTGCTCACTTACTTAATAAACAAGCAAAACGAAAAACAATGAACACGGTCTCTCACAAGCTTTCTGTCAAAGAGAAAATTGGATATAGTCTCGGCGATCTTGCTGCAAATCTGATCTTCCAAACCTTGATGACTTTTTTGGCTTTTTTCTATACCGATGTGTATAAAATCCCAGCGGGAACTGCTGCGACAATCATTTTTGTTGGTGGCTTTGTTGGCGCTTTTTTTAATGTCATCATGGGCGCCATCGCAGATCGAACCAATACCCGCTGGGGAAAGTTTCGCCCTTGGATCTTATGGACCTCTATTCCTTTTGGAGTGATCTCTTTATTGGCTTTTAGTACTCCGGATTTTAGTGAAAATGGGAAGGTGATTTATGCCCTAGTGACCTATTTTCTATTAGTGATTATTTATTCTGCCAATAACCTGCCTTACTCTGCTCTGAGTGGTGTTTTGACTGGCGATATGGCCGAACGCAATAGCTTATCTTCTTATCGTTTTGTGGCCGTAATGCTTGCTCAATTTATTATTCAAGTACTATTGCTTCCCTTGGTTTTGATCCTTGGAGGAGGAGATAAAGCGATCGGTTTTAAAAATACGATGGCCGTTTTTGCAGTAGTTGGAATCGTTTTTCTACTGATTACTTTTTGGACTACCAAGGAGCGCATTGTCCCCAAACCCGAACAAAAATCTACGGTAAAAGAGGACTTGGGCGATCTAGTGAAAAATAAACCTTGGGTGATTATGCTTGTCCTAACGGTCTTGGTTTTTATCACTTTAGCCTTGAAAGGAGGGATGTATATTTATTATTTTAAAGACTATTTAGACGTCACTTATTTGGCGGCTTTTTTGGAAAATATTGGTTTCAATGGCTTTATTGATGGACTCAATAATTTCTTGGTTGGTATTGGTCTAACAGAATTTCAGTGGCCAGAAGATGCCGCCACCTCTGCCTTTAGTTTGTTTAATGCTGGAGGAATTATTTTTATGATCTTTGGGATTTTCTTTTCCAAACCTTTGGCTGATCGTTTTGGGAAAAGAGATGTTTTTGCTGGAGGCTTGTTTTTATCGACGTTGTTTTTAATCCTGTTTTACTTTTATCCACCAGAGTCTATTGGTCTTGTTTTTATTACCCAAATTTTTCATGGTTTATTTTATGGCGTCACCATTCCACTTTTGTGGGCCATGATTGCAGATGTTGCCGATTATTCGGAATGGAAAAACAACCGCCGAGCAACGGCCATCATTTTTTCTGCCATGATATTTGGATTAAAAATCGGCCTAAGTATCGGAGGTGCATTAGTTGCTTCTATTTTGGCTACTTATGAATACAATGCCGACTTGGCCAGCCAAAGCCCACAAGCCATCAATGGAATCAAAATGTCCATCAGTATTTTTGCGGCCATCCCTTTTTTAATCGGAGTGGCCAGTCTCTTCTTTTATGAAATCAATAAAGGAATGGAAGTCCAAATCGAAAAAGATTTAATCGAACGCAGAGCTTGACGCAGTCTGTTTTATACCGACCCCAAAAGCAATATTCACACTTTGACTAATTTTTATTCTAATTCATTTAATCAAAAAAAATGTCAGAACACGCCGAACAACTAGACTACGAGGAACTAAAAGCCAAAGCGATTTCTCAACCTCTAGTGGAGCACATTTACACCGCTGATCCTTCTGCCCATGTTTTTGATGGGAAGATCTACATATATCCTTCACATGATATTGATGCTGGAATTCCATTCAATGATAATGGCGATCACTTTGGGATGAGAGATTATCATGTACTCTCTATGGATCACCCAGATGGCGAAACAACAGATCATGGTGTGGCTTTGGATATTGCCGATGTTCCTTGGGCAGAACGACAAATGTGGGCACCTGATGCGGCCCAGAAAGATGGGAAATATTACCTCTATTTTCCTGCCAAGGATAAAGATGGACACTTTAAGATTGGGGTAGCAATTGGGGATCAGCCCACTGGGCCTTTTGTCGCAGAGCAGGAGGCGATTAAAGGAAGTTATTCTATCGACCCGGCGGTTTATGAGGACGAAGATCAGGCTTATTATTTGTACTTCGGTGGAATCTGGGGAGGTCAATTGCAGAAATTTAGAGACAATAAGTTTTCAGAAAACCACGAGGAACCACTACCGGAAGAAAAGGCACTTTGCCCCAAAATAGCTCGGCTAAAAGAAAATATGACCGAATTGGCCGAAAATCCACAAGACGTCTTGATTCTAGATGAAAACGGAAAGCCTTTATTGGCGGGAGATAATGATCGCCGATTTTTTGAAGCCCCTTGGCTGCATAAGCACAACGGGAAATACTACTTTTCTTATTCTACTGGAGATACCCACTTTATTTGTTATGCCATTGGCGATAGTCCCTATGGTCCATTTACCTATCAGGGGAGAATCCTAAATCCGGTTATTGGGTGGACTTCTCATCATTCTATTTGTCAAATAGGGGAGAAAACCTATCTGTTTTACCACGATTCGGTCTTGTCAAAAGGAGTTACCCATCTGAGGTCCGTTAAGTTAGTTGAATTGCAATATCGTCCAGATGATACCCTAATAACGATCGACCCTTACCCAACTTAAGGTCTAGAGATAGCCGACAATAGTCTGCAAAAATGCTTCAAGAGTATTAGAATCGATTACCCTCCTCTTGAAAAAAATCTTGCATTTACTAACACAAATGCTGCATTCTAGCCTAAAAATACGCTTGATGCAACAATTGTGGCATTCAAAAACGAATTTCTTTCATCCCTTCTCTTTGATCTAGTGATACATTTAATTGAAGAAATTTAGAATCTTTATTTGGCAGCAAAATTAAAGCCTAGGAAAAGGGCAAATCCTTAAAAAATTCCTCCAACTACCTGCTATTTAAATGGACACTCAATAGAGATTTTTGTAAAAAAATATACATCTATGAGCGAGCGTGAAAAAACCGAATTTTATTTCAAAGAAGTCTTAATTATCAGCATTCTCGTATTGTTGTTTTCAATGATTTTGATTGGGATCCTTTACCGATAGAAATTCGTGACCAAGGTCAGCCTAATAATCAAGTAGTAGTATTATTTATTATCAAATAATGTAAATATGACAAACCAAATTAAACAAACACCTTTGCTCGTAAAAGCAAGGCACTTGATGGCTTACGCCCTCTGCTGGCTAGCTGCTTTTATGATTGGCCATCCTAC
>CAYQRA010000832.1:0-3223 GCA_964419315.1 uncultured Saprospiraceae bacterium
GGGCCGATCATCGATGCGCCACACGATTGGCGGCAATGCGATACGGCTTATTATATCTGGGATTTTTATCAAAATGGAATTGACCTATTGCATCCGGCGGTGTGTTGGATGGGAGCTAAGGATACCTTGGTTCTAGAGTTTCCACTACCCGAAGCGCTTGTGGCTGCGAGTTACCAAATCTTTGGCCCCTCCATTCCCTTGGCCCGTTGTCTCTTTTTGCTTTTTTTTGTTTTGGGAGTCTATTATTTTTATCGAATAATTGCTTTGCTTTTTGGTTCCTTAATGGCGAAGGTGGCCACTTTGATTTACTTAGCCGCCCCGCTTAGTATTTTTTATTCTCGCGCCATTCATATCGATTTTTCCGCGATCTTTTTTGCACATGCGATGTTTTATTATTTCCTAATCGGGGTAGCTCAAAAACGAAGTGTTTACTTGTTGATCAGCAGTTTAGCTGCGGTGTTGGCAGTGGTCATCAAAGTTCCTTATGTTTTTTATTTGGCTTTGCCAATGGCTTATTTTATATGGCAAGAAAAAGCTTTTCGGTGGACGCTTAGTAGAGCCTTGGTTTATGTCCTTCCACTAATCGCATTTTATGCTTGGCAACAACACGTTTATGCCATCAACAGTGCCGCTCCCGATTGGGATTATATCTTGCATTATCGCAAAATGGTACAGAGTAACTCCTGGTATTTTGGCTCCTTGTCACAACGAATATCTTTGTATTCTTGGTGGATATTATTGCAGCGAGGTGTTTTGGAAGTCGTCGGATGCGGAGCGATTCTTTTTTGGCTTTGGGGATTTTTTCGAATCCGACAATTGGAAAATTATCAACTCTTATTGACTTGGTTATTGGGCGTAGGAGTATATGTACTGATTTTTTTTAACCTCAATTTTGTTCACAATTATTATCAAATTCCTTTGATTGCTCCGGCGGCTGTACTCAGTGCTTGGGGAATGTTGCAGCTTAATAAAGGCCTTGGCAAAGGTTTGGCCTGGAGTATGATTATCGTTTGCTCCCTACATTTTTTTTATACGGAAAAAAGCTATTATAAAATTGCGAATGAAGAGGTCGAAATTGGCCAATTGATTGCGCAGCATACTCCGAGAGCGGCCTTGCCTATCGTCACTTCTGATCGCTACGATTGTCGAAATCCCAAATTATTATATCGTGCCCGTCGAAGAGGTTGGTCGATTGAAGAACAAGCCATTAATGCAACGGTCATCCAAAAACTTTGGAAAGAAGAAGGAGCAGACTATTGGATTTACATTGGGGAAGAATCGCCGCTAAAGACAAAGGATTTGGGGCGTTTAGCACTTCCAAGCCCAGAGGTGTTTTCGCTACAAAGCATTCCTCAAAAAATGTTTATTTTTAAGCTGCCGGAATAGATAGTATCCATTGATTATGAAACATATTCTTTTGCTAAGCCCAGGGTTTGCCGCTGACGAACAAGATAGCCCTTGTATTCCGCCGCTACAATTGTATGCTCGAGCGCTCCATGCCGAGGAAGGAATCAAAGTCAGTATACTCAGTCTACATTATCCTTATACCTGCGAAGCCAAAAGCTGGTATGGCATCCCTACTTACAGTGCTTTTCAAAAAGGACCTTTCCAAAAAATACGCATCGCCAAGCAAGCAAGAAAATGGATTCGACAAATTCATCGAGAGCATCCACTTCATGGTATTCACAGTTTTTGGTTAAGCGATGCGGCTTTATTGGGCCATTGGATGAGCCGCGCGCTAAAGATTCCGCACTGGCTGACTTTGATGGGGCAAGATGCGCGCCCTTCCAATCGCTATTTATCTTTGCTTCCCGTAAAGAAATTACAAACCATTGCACTTTCTACTTTTCATAATCAGGTGTTTTTGAAAAGTACCGGATTTGCTGCGAATCACATTATTCCCTGGGGCTTGCCTGCTAAGGGTTTCTCTTTAGCAAAAGACATCGATATACTTGGAGTTGGAAATTTGATTCCTTTAAAAGATTATGCGCTTTTTATTCGTCTGGTGGCTAGTCTTAAAGAGCAGCGACCGAACCTAAAAGCGGTACTAATCGGCGAAGGAACAGAGCGAGAAAAACTTGAGCAAATGATCAAACAACATCAACTCGAACGGCACCTAAAACTTACCGGAGCAATAGACCGAGCGGAAGTTATAAAATACATGGCAAGGAGTAGGGTTTTTCTACATCCTTCCACTTACGAATCCTTTGGTTTTGTGTTTTTAGAAGCCTTGGCACAAGGCATGTATATCGTATCGCGACCAGTCGGAATGGCTAAGGCGTCTGAGCAATGGTGGTTGGCAAAAGAGGAAACAGGGCTGAAAGCAGCCTTGCATCAAGCATTGGAACTGGAAAAGGCAGTGGAGTGTAGTTTTCCGCATTTGCTATCGGATACGGTACAAAAATATCGGCGGATTTATGAGGATTAAGGTGGGTAAGGAGCATTATTTATTACGCGCTCTCCTTGCGA
The DNA here is from genome assembly GCA_964419315.1 of uncultured Saprospiraceae bacterium. GTDB lineage: Bacteria > Bacteroidota > Bacteroidia > Chitinophagales > Saprospiraceae > CALLVY01. The sequence goes on from CAYQRA010000832.1 coordinate 2,470, forward strand.
TCAATTCGCGATAAATTTGCAGCATTTTTTTAGCAATAGCGGGATAGCTCAATGCTTGGTCAAAAAAAGCACGGGCTTGAGCCGACTGTTCCTCCAAAGGTCTTTGCAATACTTCTTCAATCGCCTTTACTAAAGCAGCAGCATTTCCCACTGGCCAAAGCGCACCAATACGCCCTTGATTGGTCATCATCCGATAAGAAGGAATATCAGTGAGGATGGGAACCACCCCGCAAGCCATCGCCTCCATCGCAGCGTAGCCACTGCCTTCCCGATGACTCCCCAGTAGAAAATAATCGGCACTATTGAGCAGGCCTTCCAGCGCAGAACGCTTTTGCGAGCCAAGTAAATGTACTTTGTTTTGGAGTAGGGGAGACCCTTGTATTTTCTTTTTTACTTGATCGATCAAATCATCGTAGCGGTAGATCATATAGAGGCGAGCTTGGGGAATTTGGGCTAGTATTTTTTCAAAAGCATTCAGGATGGTCAGCGGATCTTTATTGGCGTTTAAGTTTCCGATCCAAATAAAAATAGGCTGGCCTTTCCATCCACTAAGTGCCCGCGTTTTTTGGCGATCTTGTAGCTGAAAATGCGTTGATCCTTCCATGACATAATAAAGTAGAGTAGCAGGAGAAAGGATCGCTTGTTGGCGCCAGATTTCTTCTTGTCCTTTGGCGCAAAAGAGCAGACCATCTATTTGCTGAAAAACGATTCTTTGCAAAAAAGTACGCAATCTAAAACGCGGTGTCTCCGCATG
>CAYQRA010000833.1:0-3222 GCA_964419315.1 uncultured Saprospiraceae bacterium
AAAGATAGGAAAAATCGAGGAGAATTTGGTTTTAGCAAGCGACTAAAATAGAGAAAAAGGGAATCGTAAAAGCTGGTGAAATAGGTCGGTCTGTTTGCTGACAACGAAGTGCTGCTTATTGAAGGCCTTAAGAGAACAAACTATCTTCTTTGAAAATATAAAAGTCTAAAGGTTTTTCAGAATGACTTAGGCCACTTCGGAACTTTTAAAATAAAATCACCCCAATAGTCCAAAATTTTTTCTATATTTAATACTTCCTCTCAACCGCAAAGTGTTCAAAAAATAACGCAAAATTTCCAACAGTATTTTTCAGGGTTTATAACATTAAAAATTCATTTTATCCCTAAGGCGGTATCCGCTTTAGCGACCAATCGACTATTGTAAACTATGAATAACTACCTGATCTCTTCCTTGCTGTTTTGTCTTTATTGCTGCTGTTCTTTAAATGTCTTATTGGCTCAAAATGATAGCTTTGGCTTAGCAGGCGAGAACTCGACTTGTGGAACCACAGAACTGCAAAAAGAACATATGGCAAATGATCCACAACTCCAAAAAGTATGGGAAGAACTGGAAAAGGCCGCGTATCAATCGGTCCTCCATCCGACTAAAAAAATTACAAGCGACTTATACCTTACCCGTAGTGATTCACATCATCCACGATAATGGCCCCGAAAACCTAACAGACGCCCAAGTGATCCAAGGGATGGAACATCTCAACGATGCTTTTGCCAATATCAATTATTACGATCAAGGGCTTGGAGTCGATACAGGTTTTGAGTTTTGCTTGGCGCGCCGCGCCCCCGATGGCACTGCTACCACTGGCATCAATCGAGTACAATCTCCCTTGACTGTTTCTACGCTTGCGCAGGGCTTGGATGTCAAAAGTCTTTCTCGTTGGAGTTCCTTTGATTATATTAATCTCTGGATTGTGCGGGACCTAAGCTTGGGATCTAATGGGAGTCTTGCAGGCTATGCGAATCTGCCAATGCTGCATGGACAACCGAGAGATGGGATCGTGATGGAGGCCAGATGGTTTGGAAGTAGCAATGCCAATTCTGGGGTGCAAATTCATGAGATGGGACACTATCTTGGATTATACCATACTTTTCAAGGAGGCTGTGTGAACAATGATTGTGCGCTGAATGGCGATCGAGTTTGTGATACACCGCCAGATCAATCTACGGCAGCAGTGCCTTGCGGAGCTTCCGCCAATTCCTGTTCTACCGATACCAATTCCGGATTTGCCACCGATCAAGACGATCATTATTGGAATTATATGGACTATGGCGATTGGAATTGCTATGGGGAGTTTACCCAAGGGCAAACCGATCGAATGACTTTCTTTATAGAAAACCAGCGGAAGAGTTTATTGATGAGCGACGGCTGTGATGATCCTTGTCCGATTTCGCCGGACGTCCTCATTGATGCCGCTCCTGCTCAGGTACAAGTGGGAACTACACTTACTTTTACTTTAACGGCTTCTGCACTGACTGATTTTGAATGGTTTGTCAATAATGTTTCCGCAGGAACAGGGCCCTCTTTGACCTATACTTTTACTGACAAAGGGGATTATACTATTTCCGTAGTAGGCGGCAATGGAAATCCGCTTTGCCAAGGTTTTGATTTTATCGACCTAGAAGTGACTTGTCCGGTGATCGCAGATTTTACCGCTTCAGCGGCACAGATTTTTGTCAATGAATCGGTTTTATTTACCTCCACTTCTACCAATGCAATTTCTCTCACTTGGTACATCGATGGTGTTTTGGCGAGTAGCATGACCAGTTTTACCGAAACTTTTACGGAAGAAGGGAATCACGAAGTGGTGCTGGTTGCGGAGAATGCGATCTGTTCGGATACCAGCGCTATCTTTTTTGTGTATGTGGAGCATCCTTGTGGGCAGGGAGGAACGAAGCGATTAGAGACACCGAGTAGTCGACCGAGTCAAATCCGTAAGTTGGCCGATGGTGGTTTGCTCACGATCTATCGAGGTTCTTCCAATAGTAGTATTCACCAAATTGTTCGACTAGATAATAATCAAAATTTGGTCTGGACAAAAGTGGTCGATATTGGAGATCATGTATTGATTCGAGATATGGTAGAAGATCCGAGTGATAATGGTTTGTTGTTTTGTGGTCGGGTAGAAGAGCTGGGAGAAGACAAGGGATATATTTTTAAACTCGATGCGGCAGGCAATTACCTTTGGGGGCATAAAACGATATTGGGCGAACGCCTTTTTAATTATATTTATCCGGCTGTTGGAGGTGACTTTTTGGTGGCTGGTCGGGTAGCATCTTTTCCACCTGCAGACACCGTGCAGATTGTAAAAATACAAACCGATGGTACCCTGCTTTGGTCTAAAACCTATACTGGAATTGAGTTATGGGATTTTGAAGTGATGACCGATGGTACGATGTATGTCTCCGGGAATCCTAGGTTTTATCCAAGTTTTAGTTCTGCCGCATTGGCTCATTTAGATGCGGATGGAAATGTGTTAAGAGCCAGCCGTTATACTGATCCTTTTTTAAGAAATGCCTTTCATTATCGCTTTAGTACCATGACGGAAAATGAGGTCGGTGGGATGGTGATTGCTTATTCGATGCAAGATACGACTTATAAAAAGTTTGATGTACTCGTATCCACGGATGCCAATGGCGAAGTTCTTTGGACGAATAAATACTATTATGGCTACCAACGACCAAATTATGAAACAGAAGGTCCCGTTCATGCGCTGACCCAAACTCCTGACGGAGGCTATGTTTTTTATAGTGTCTTAAGCAATGATTTATTTTCGGTGCTCGTCAAGGTAGATGTGCAAGGAGAAATTCTGTGGTCTCGACATTATTCCTCGGCCTTTAATCTAGTGGGAGATTATCCAAGGATCGAGGTTTTAGACAATGGAAATTTAGCAATAGGCCACAATGGAAATTTATTTGTATTGGATCAAAATGGGCTCCTTGGCCCCTGTCAAGTTCCCGATGTTCCCTCGGAAATCTATGATCATGTGATGATTAAGGAAGTGGCAGATTTTGAATACCACGCAGGAGTCGCTTTTACCACGGCCTTCGCAACGATTAGCAATGGCTCTTTAAATTTCACCCCCACTTGTGGAACCCAAAGTGCTATGGAACCCGATGCAGAAGTGAGCACAATAGACGCAGGTCTTTGCAATGGCCAATACACCCTCAATTGGCAAGTCTGCAACATCGGCACCGGCACCATTCC
>CAYQRA010000834.1:0-3218 GCA_964419315.1 uncultured Saprospiraceae bacterium
TTTTAGGATTGTATTCGTCCAACCAAGTTTGAAAGCCATTCATATGCCCATTGGTGATCCCACCGATGAGGTATATTTTATCTTGATAAACCACCGCTCCGGCACCGCCCCTCCTTCTACTTTCAGGGATATCGTGTCCATAAGTAAACGTATCTTCTTTGGGATGATAAATCAACACTTTCTCTAAAGGTTTCTCGTTTGGCCAAGGCCCCGTCATCGCACCTATGATATAGATGGCATCATCCAATACTAGCGGTTGAAAATGATGTATCTCAATAGGTGGGGCAGCTTTTTCAGACCAAGTATTACTCTGGATATCAAATACGGAAGTAGGATTGATTCGGCGACCACCAATTAAATATAATTTATTTTGATAGGCGACCAAACCTGCTTCATGCCTTGCAGTTGGTTTCCCAATGGTTTTCATGGTTTCCCAATTCCAAGTCATCGGAATCTTAGGGCTACAACTTTGAAATAAGCATAGCCCAATAAGAATTGCTAAATGTATTTTTAATTTAGGGGTATGGTGCAAGGGGACGTTTTTTTTTGAACATATCTTTACCAAACCTTGATCACTTCTTCTTCGCTCACCCACTGGCTCCACTTCCGATTATACGTATGCACTTCCTTGGTTGCTTCCTCTGCTTTATTCTCCAAAGGCAAATCCTGATTGGCCCATTCAAAAATGCTTCCATAGAGATTGTGGACATTTGTGAATCCCATCTTTTGCAATCGTTCTCCCATTTTTTCACTGCGATAGCCAACCGAACAATACAAAACAATAGCTGTATCCTTTGGCATTGCTTTGAGCATTTTTTTAGAGAATTTTTTATAGCCCAAATGTGCTGCTCCGGGAATATGACTCACCTCATATTCTTCTAGTTCTCTTACATCCAAAATCAATACTTCTTCTTTTTTTTCTTCTAATTCTTGTACTCCCATTAGTGGTACGGTAAAACTGAGCAACTCCGTCAGGCGTTTATCAAAATCTGCTTGTTCTATTTCTGGACGCAAGTTAGGTGCTTGTACCTGTGCACAAGCCATCTGTATTCCCATAAAAAGGAAAAGTAAAAAATGTATTTTTTTCATTGGTCTATTTTATTTGGTTCTCTGACAAATCCCGTGTGTGAGTCAACCCAAAAGAAGAAAAAACGCTTCTTTTAGTCACATTTTTATTCTTCTTTTTGGTTGACCACGGGATTTGTCCAAGAACGTTTTATTTTAAATCCATATGGACTTTTCATGATATCAATTTATAATTCCAAAGGACCTTCTCCAGCACGGTCCGCTATCCAAGTTTCATTTTCACAAAAAGAAAGAAGCTCTTCTTTGATAAACGTTTGAACTTCACTTTGGATTTTATCCGGATACAGTAAGTGCAAATTAGGCCCCGCATCTAAGGTGAAATAAAGTGCATGTCCAGTCTCTTTGCGATATTGTCGAACTCTTTGAATCAATTCGAGCGTATTGGGTAGCATCAGGATAAAAGAAGGATTGGAGGCCATCATCAAAGCATGTAAAGTCAAGGCTTCGTTTTCGGTAATGCGCCCAAAGATTTCTAGGTCTCCTTTTTGTAAGGCACCAATCAATTGATGAAATCTTTGTCGCGCTTGTTGGTAGCGCGGTTCTGCAAATGGATTGCCATCCATCAAACCATGACCAGCACGGCTAGAGACACTTTTTTCTCCTTTACTGACAATCAAAATATCATCGTGGAAGGTTTTGAAAATCGGATGTAAGGTTTCTTGAAAAGGTACTGCAAATAAATTGGAAGACCCTGGAATATCGACCGTTTCTCCCCAAGCTCCCATCGTCGCATAAACGGAGCGACAAGCAGAGCCCGAGCCCAATCGAGAAATATAAGAGACCTTCTGCCGATATGCCGTATCCTCAGAAAGGCTCCCAAAAAAACGATGTTCCAAAGAGCACAAGCACAAAGCAAGCGCACTCATACTCGATGCAGAAGAAGCGATTCCGGCGGAATGAGGAAAAGAATTAAAAGAGCGAACCGTCAGTTCTAATTGGCGAAGAAAAGGAAAAATCGGAGTAAGGCTTTCCAAAAATTTCAGCATCTTCTGTCGAAAATCTTCTCTCGGTTGATCCTCAAAAAAGAACTCCAAGGCGATTCCTTCATCCGCTCCCTTTTTGGGTCGGTATTCCAAGATGGTTTCGGTATAAGCATTATCAAGAGTAAAACTGATCGAAGGGTTTTGGGGCATTTGTTGGCCATATTTTCCCCAGTATTTAATCAAAGCGATATTAGAAGGACTTCGCCAAGCTACTTTCCCCGGTTCCAATTTTGCAGAATCAATAAGATGGCGAGGGTTTTTATAATCGATCATTTTTAAAATTTAAAAGCTGGATGCTATTTGATAAACAGTAATTTAAGTCACAGGCCTACTTAGGAAACCAAAGGTATTAAGAATAGGTTTAAAAAATAAAACCCCGTTCGAAATGTTTTCAAACGGGGTTTTATTTTTTGGGCAAGCATCGGACTACTCTTTGCTTTGCAGATTTTCCAAATCCAGATCATAAGAGATATCAAAATCCTGTAGCACTGCATCTAGAATTGGATCATCTCCTCTAAGGTAACCTTCTTTGAGGTTATAACCATTGAATTTTCCAAGTTCATGCCAGTAAGCCGCCGTAAAACTACCTCTCAAATCTTTGACCAAATCGTAGAAGGGCGTATCCAATTCTCTTTCGATCATTTTGATCAAAATTTTCCCTTGCGTTTTAGTCAAATTTTTCAAAGTCCCTTTAAATTCTTTTTTATACTCTTTATTCAAACGCTTGATATGTTTCTTCCGTTTGGATGGTTTCATATTCCGAGTTACATAATCGACTTCTCGAAAGATTCGAATGGACTGTACAGCATAAGGATATACTTTAGCCGCATAGCGACGGTATTTCAAATACAAACGATATTCATCCCGATTGCTGAATGCTCGAGGAGACGAAACATATACATCTTCGAGGTCCGCAATGATTATGGTATCTGTTTCAGTGATTAGAGCGGTGACTACTTGGCCATCTAAGGTGATTTTTTCCTTTTTTTCTTTAGGCTGTGCAAAGGCCGCTGTAAAAAGCAAGCCAGTCAGTGCGAGGGAAAGTAGATACTTCATTTGATAAAGGTTTTGCTGGTTTTGTTTAATTCTTCTGGTCAAAAGCTAAAGCTGAAGTTGTTTAAAAATAGGTGCTGAGTTGATCGGAACAAG
>CAYQRA010000835.1:0-3217 GCA_964419315.1 uncultured Saprospiraceae bacterium
TTTAAGTAACAATCGGCAGATAAAAGTGCTGCGTCAATTAAAAGAAATTGAGGAATTATTGCCTTACGAAAATTTTATTCGCGTTCACCGTTCGCACTTGGTCAACCTAGAGCATGTCATTCGTTTGGACTCAGATAGTGAAAGCATCATGATGACGGATGGACAATCCATCCCTTTAGCTCGGGATCGAAAATTTGATTTCATAGAGAAGTTTACCCGCATATAGTTTCCCAACTTATTGTCAAAATTTTAAATCATAAAACGAATGAAAACGCTTCCTTTAATTTTACTCTTTTTAGGCCTTTTGCTTTTTACTTTTTCCTGTAAAGAAGACGAGCCCATACCAGAACCTACCTGTGTAGAAACCTACGTATCTTCTGTAAAGGCCATCCTTGATAAAAGCTGTGCTTACTCGGGTTGTCATTCAGGGACAGATGCCGGGATGTTTATACCCGATGCGGCCAAAGATTACACCACCTATGCTGGCTTGCTCGACAATTTAAAAAGCAATGTTTTTAAAATGCGTGCTTTGGATTCTTTGGACATGCCTCCCATTTATACTCCTGAGGGGAATCCTAAATCCTTGAGTGCAGCGGAGATTGAAACAATTACTTGCTGGTTGGATAATGGATATCCGGAGCAGTAGATAGTAATAGCCCCTAAGATTATCTCTTAGGGGCTATCTGGTATTTTTAAGGCAATCGATTTCTATAAGGTCGACAAAACCCTACCATGCAATATCACACAGTAGGGTTTTGAAAATATCTTAACCCATTTGGCTTCCGCCAATTTCTTCTTAATCCGCTTTTACAACGGTAATGTATTTTATTCGCGATCCAGTATCCACTTTCACTCGATAAGCACCAGCTGGATAATCTTTCAAACTCACTTGACTAGTCTGAGTTGCGCTTAATTGTTTTCCTTGGTTATTATATACTTCAACGGAAACGATTCCTTCTTCGCTTTCAAGATTAAAGAAATCTGGCGTAGGATTTGGATAGGCAATAAGCTTACTGTCTTCTACTTGAAACTCGACCAATTGTACCCGAGAATACTCAAAAGATCCATCAAAATCAATCGTCTTTAATCGGTAATAAATCGTTCCTGCTTGGCGAATTTCTAATGGAATATTTTTGTCGAAATAGAGGTAATCTAATTTTTCAAAACTGGTCCCCGCAGCATTTAGCTTTGCTACTTTATTCCAATTCCTTGCATCGGTACTTCGCTCTAAACTAAAGTGGTCGGTATTCAATTCGCTTGCAGTAGACCAAGAAACTTCAGACGAAGTCTTATTCATTTTTTGCGCACTAAAGGCAGATAGTTCTACTGGTAAAACAGCAGCTCCACTGATCGCAGGAACGAAGTCCAAACCAGACATATTGAAGTTTGGAATATTAGGATTTCCAGGGTTAGAACCTAAGGCTCCTACAACTATGGTTTCGCCAGTAGAGCCATCAGAATTAGATTGTATAGTGAAGATTTCTACCCAAGTGTCTTTGGTCCAAGTGACTGGTAAAAAGAGTGGCGCAGTAGACAATTGGTAGCTTTGGTATTCGTCCGTACCATCGACCGTTTCAACACCTGCTTTAGAGATTCCATAGCCTCCAGTGTTGTTGGGATTTCCCATATTGAGGTTAGCCGCTGCGGGCCATCTTAGGTCAATTGTAAAATCTAAAAATGCATCAGCGCCTGCAGCGGGTTCTGCTCCAACACCAATAAATCTCGCTTCTACGGAGATCAATCCTCCTCCTTGGTGACTTGCTTTTATTTCATAATCCTGTGCGGATAGTGCATTGCTATAAAGACAAAAGAAGGACAATGCTAAAAATTTAATTGTAAAGTGTTTCATCATTATTATGGTTTGGAGTTTATTAGTGTTTGTTCTAATCTATGTGAGCAGATAATACTTTATTCGGTGTTGTAAAATTGACATTCAATAGGATTGGTGTTCGGTCATTTCCTCCTCCGTTATAAGATACATTTCCATCCATATTGAGGTCTTCATTGAAATAGCCGCTAGTGGTATTATTGGGCGTAGCAAATCCTACTTTTATCAAAATAGAAGTCCGATCATTTCCACCCCCATTATAGGAAACGGTACCGTTTCCATTGGCATCTCCTGACCACATTCCATTTAGCGATCCGCTCAACAATTTTAGAGCAGGATTGGTAGTAATCAATGGGTTGCTGTATACATTGGCGGAGCTGGTTAAATCTATTTGGGACGTGCTGGTCAAGTCATGAGAAATACTAGTCCTAATTGGTAAATGGTTTCTATGATAAATAGCAAGAAAGGAAGTAGTCGGTGCATCTTTTATCGTCAGCAAACTGCTACCATCTACATCTACGACAGATCCATCTGCTAGCAGGAATCCACTTTTTTTAGCCAATACCGATGTTGGATTATTTTCATCTCTCAATTCAACTTTTATCCAATCTACAGTTCCAGCAGGAATAGAGGTCGCCGTTGCTGGCGCATCCGAATAAGGAGCACTCAAAGGAATGAGATTGGCATCCGCCAAATCTGTGGACATCAAACCCGCACCATTTGAACTACCTTGTAAATAAACCAAGGGGTCTACTTTTCCATAAAAATTGCTCCCCGTAAAATCAGTCGTGGATGCATTGATGGTTCCTTCCAAAGTGGTTCCAGTACGATCGGCATCTTTATAAGACCAGTCACTCCCATCATGGCTAGCGCCTTTGAGGAAACTTTCTTGACCGATGATATCACTTGCTAAATAAGTCCCTTCCACTTCGTTTTCGTAAGTAGAAATATTTTCTTCCACCACTTCCCAATGGCGCTTGACATAATCTGTCGCATCGTTTGGCAAGGTACTTACCGCAAATGCGTTGACTTTTACTTTGATGCGAGCATTGCTAAAAGACGTTCCGGTATAATCCGAAGTCAATTCTGTTTTTCCATTGGTATTTCCAACCGGAAAAGTAAACATCCCGGCTTGATTGATTTCTTTGATTAAAAATCCCGTGCCATTGGTGCTGATGTATTTTTGAGTACTTGCTCCAGTAATCGTCGCACTGTGCTCTAGCGTTAGATCTGCATCGTCAATGTTTATAGTAGAATTGCTTGCCGGAGAAAAATCAATAGAATGCTTAACTGTCAAATCTCCAACAAGGTTAATGTCTGCATTGATCTTATCATTTTCCAAAGTATACAAAGAAGTATTTCCTACGGTAAAAACAGAATTGCTTATCC
>CAYQRA010000836.1:0-3216 GCA_964419315.1 uncultured Saprospiraceae bacterium
CACCACTAATCAAAACGGAGAGATCAGTATTCGCTACTCTAGCTGCAGTATTTAGTGCATGATCTAGGGCAGGGGAGTTTCCGATGATTCCGTGGCGTTGTTTTATGGATTGTAGATTACTCATGTATTGGGTTTACTAGTTAGCTTTAGGACGAAGTTGGGGATTGTGGTTTTGCGGTATTCGGTGTGCGGTTTTCGAAAACCGGATACCGCAAATCAATCCATTCCTAAACAATATCACCAAGCAAAGTTGCGCTCGTGGCTTCCCTTACTTTTACCTGAACATAGTCTCCGGCAGCAAGCCCTGCTTTTTTAGGAAAAATGATCATTTTGTTTTGTGAATTACGTCCTTTAAAATCTTGGTCTGATCTTTTTGAATCTCCTTCGATTAATACTCGGAAAGTTTGACCAATGTCTTTTTGGTTGAGGTCATGACTAATCGTAGTTTGTAGATCTACGACTTCGGTAAGCCTTCTTTTTTTGATCTCTAAAGGAATGTCATCCTCGTATTTTCTTCCAGCCAAGGTGCCTGGTCTTTCTGAATAGAAAAACATATAGGACATACTGTACTGGGCAAATTCCATCATGCTAAGGGTCTCTTTATGTTCCTCTTCCGTTTCGGTACAAAAACCAGTAATCATATCTGAGCTAATGGCGCAATCTGGAATGATTCGGTAAATGGCTTCTACTCTTTCCATGTACCATTCGCGATCATAAGTTCTATTCATCAGTTTTAACACCCGGCTATTTCCTGATTGAACCGGTAGGTGAATGTAGTTGCAAATGTTTTCGTACTTCGCCATGGTGTGCAAGACTTCATCGGTGATGTCTTTTGGGTGAGAAGTAGAAAAACGGATTCTTAAATCTGGATGAACCATTGCTACCATTTCGAGAAGTTGAGCAAAATTGACAACTTCTTTGGTTTCCGGATTCGTCCACTTAAAAGAATCTACATTTTGTCCCAATAAAGTAACTTCTCGGAATCCTTTATGGAATAGATCAGTGGCTTCGGCTATGATGGAAAAAACATTTCTACTTCTTTCTCGACCACGGGTAAAAGGTACCACACAAAAAGAGCACATGTTGTCACAACCGCGCATGATAGAAATAAATGCAGTGACCCCATTTGAATTTAAACGAAGTGGGCTAATATCGGCATAGGTCTCTTCTCTAGAAAGTAAGACATTGACTCCCTTATCACCGTCGGTGGCGCTATTGAGCAAATTGGGCAGATCGCGATAGGCATCAGGGCCGACTACCATATCTACCAATTTTTCTTGCTCCAAAAACTTCGCCTTTAAGCGTTCTGCCATACAGCCCAAAACCCCAACAAGGGTTCCCGGACGTTTCGCTTTCACCTTGTCGAAGACTCGCAATCTTTTTCTAACGGTATCTTCCGCTTTTTCTCGAATAGAGCAGGTATTGATCAAAATCAAATCTGATTCTTCCATATTTCGAGTTGGATGATAACCAACTTCTCCTAAGATGGAGGCTACGATTTCACTATCACTGAAATTCATTTGACAGCCATAGCTTTCGATGTAGAAATGCTTGGCATCAGCCGCTTTTACCGGATTTTCCTGTTCATGGAAAAAAACGGCGCCTTGCTTGCTTTCGTCTATCTTCTTGGTTCCTTCTAGTGCTGGATTAAGAGGCATATCTAAATTAAGTCTAAATTTTTCTTTTCAAATACCTTGATATAACAAGGTTTTTGGGTCTAAATGTTCAAATTCGCCTGCAAAGATAAGGAAAAAAACAAAGGAAAGTGACAAAATGGCAGGAATAGGGAGAGAATATTTTATTTTGGTCAAAAAGAAGGAGGGCTTCATCGATGATTGTTTTATTTTACAGTGTTTTTGGTTAGACTATTGGTCAATTTAAAAGTCAAAAAGCTAGGAGAAATTGGATATTTAGATATCCCTACCGAGCTAGAAATTCTCATTAATTTTTATCTTTCAATTTAAACCTCAAAGCCTTTTTATGACGAATTACGAGCGATTAAAAGAATGTTTGGAAAAAGAACGAAGTTTGGGACTTATAAAAAGTCACTTGACCAAATTAGGTTTGCGATTGAAAGAACGCAGAGAGGATTTGAAATATGTAGAAACGATAATGGCCAAAGAATACCAAGACATTGTGGCTTTGGAGAACTTGGGGATGCGAAAGTTATTCCGACAAGTACTAGGAGGCAGAGAAGAACAATTGGAGATTGAACGGCAGGAGTATTTGATGGTGGTTTTAAAACATCGAGAGGTAGTGAAAAGTATTGCTTTGATGGAGTATGAAGAGCAAATTTTATTAGAGAAGTTGAATTCCTCAGAAGCGGTCAAGAAGGAATTGAAAGAATTGATTGCTATTCGGGAAAAGGAATTGATTGCAGCAGGAGGAGTTTATCGGGAAAAGATTAAATCGATCAATGTAAAGTTGGATGATAAGATTGCGGAGAAAAGAGAAATTTACGAAGCAAAAATTGTGAGTGCGCAGGTGAAACAGAAAGTTGCGATGGTGATTTCCCATCTCAATACTGCGATTGCACATGATGAGTGGAACGGCGAAAGGGCAGATCTTAGGAAAAGAAAAAAATCAATCGATCAGGCACAAAATGATTTTTTCAAAGTAAAGGAACTCTTAAGGAAATTGGAAGACGAACTTTATGACATCTATCAGCATCGAAATATTCGTTTTCTAAATCTAGTAGAAGATGAAGCGGTGCTGACCAAAAGTTACCATTCCAATTTGATTACCGATTGGGTGATTCACAAAAAAATAAACAATAGTATTTTTAGCATGCAGTTTTTACATGATCGACTGGAGCGCTTGAGTAATTCATTGGACCATGAAGAAAATAAAGTAGAAAAGAGTGTCCTCTTTTTGGAAGATCAGCGAGAGCAATTGGTCTTAAAGAGTATGTTGGAAAATAAGTAATATCGAAGATTATGGAATCAAAGATTATTGTGATCCAAGGTAGTTCACGCAGCAAAGGAGATACCTTTAAAGTAATTCAGTTTTTAGGGACAAAAATCGCTTTTGATCAGGTGGATTTATGGACCAAAAATATCGCTCCTTTTGATTATGAATTCCGAAATGCTCAGGATGATTTTTTGCCTTTGATGCGACATTTGGTGGAGCATTATGATACCTTTATTTTTGCGACTCCGGTATATTGGTATAGTATGAGTGGTACCATGAAAATATTTTTTGATCGCATTTCTGATT
>CAYQRA010000837.1:0-3211 GCA_964419315.1 uncultured Saprospiraceae bacterium
GTAGTTGGAAAAATAAGGATCGAAGGAACCTTGGCTGGCGAGGTATTCATTGCCCCCGATGGGTAAAACTCCGGCGCGAGGTGGAATAGATACAGCAATTTCCGTGGCGGTAAATTCGCCTTCATTGTGAATGGAAATCGTGATAGAATAAGTGTCGTATTGATTGGGAGCATTATTACTGGTACTCATCTCCAAAGACAGATCGACGGTATTTGCCGAAGCCTTGGCGAAGGTTAAAAAGGAGGTAATCAGCAGCAATAAACAGCTCAAGTATTTAGATCGCATAAGGGATTGGTTTTAAAAAATCGTTTATCCAAAAAGCATTCAAATGCTTTTTAAAAGTACCATTCTTCAAAAAGCTTAACAATACTATTTCTTTCTATTTTCCAAACACCAAAGCTACTAAAGCAAATACAAGCCCCTTATTGTCAGTCATTTAAAAATTCATTTTCCAATGGAAATCGAAGAAATCAAAAAAAATCATTGACCATTCAGCACATATTTCCTACCGTTCAGAACATTTGGAGTCAAAAATTTTCCCTTAAAGCGATTTATCTCTACATTTGACTTCCTTCCAAACCTTGTCAATTTTTTCGCCTGAAAATATAAGGACTTGGAAAAAGTATTTTTATCAACCCTTTAAAACACTCTTCAATGAAAACAAAATTTACCCTCCCCTTCCTTTTAGCCTTGATGCTATTCAACTCTGCTACACTTATTGCTCAGGAGTTTATCAATGACCTCCAAATTCCTCCGCTCATCGTCTATAATAATCAAGGCAGTTATGATTTGGACGTCATAGCAACTACTCACAACTTCAGCCCAATGGGATCAGATTCTCTAAACACCATGGTGCCTACTTTTGCTTTTGAAGATTTTAACAATCCAGGAAAAACCACGATCCTCGGACCAACCATTAGTTGGCAATTTGGAGACAACTTGGCACCAACCGTCCTTAACAGATTGGACGAAGTAACGACCACCCACTGGCATGGTGCCCATGTCCCCCAATCCGCAGATGGCGGTCCTCACCAAAGAATTCAACCAGACAGTATCTGGGAACCCGAATTTGTCGTCAAAGACAAATCAGCGACCATGTGGTATCACCCACATGCCATGGGCCTCACCTATCGCCAAGTACAAATGGGCTTATCGGGGATGATCTATGTAGAAGATCCAGTTGGAACCGATCCTCTCCTTGGGCAAATTCACGAAATACTCCCCACGGAATATAAGGTCAACGATTTTCCATTGATCTTTCAAACGAAAAAATTTAAAAGAGATGCGGCGACTAATGCCATTGTCATTCAAGCAGATGATGGCTATAAAGACGACTACACCTATATGGTCAACGGAATAGTAGATCCGGTATTGGATGCCCCTGCCAATATGATCCGTTTGCGGATTCTAAATGGAGATGGAAAATTTTCTTATAATTTTGAAATCATTGATGAAAACAATAACCCTGTAATGTTTAACTTGATCGCAACAGATGCCGGATATATGACTAGAAGTTATGGTATGAGCTCTATCTTGATGGCCCCTGGAGAAAGAACGGAATGGTTGCTGGATCTTCGCGGCAGAGATGGGGAAGTTTTCTATATCCGAAATAAAGTAAGCGGCATTCCTGATGGGGTCATTGGCAATAGTAGTACCACTGATGGATACGCAGTGGATAGAAATTTACTAAAGATGGTCGTTGGTCCAAGCAGTGGACCGCCCTCTCCGATCGTTAGCTTCCCCATTTCTTTATACCCCTCAGAACAGCCTCCCATGAGTGAGGTCTCTAAAACAAGAGTAAAGACCTTCCGAAAAGATATGTTCGATGTTTCTACCAAACCATTATTTAATATCGACAGTACTTTGATGGACATGATGGTGGTCAATGATGTGGTCAGACTGGACAGTACAGAAATCTGGACGATCAAAAACATAACAGACATTGCTCACCCCTGGCACATCCATGACATCCATTTTTGGGTTACTGAAATTTTGGAAAATGGAGTTCCACTCAATAAGGACGATTATCCTCAACTTTTCGATGGTCCTAAAGACAATGTATTGGTGATGCCGGGTTGGGAATTGAGCTATATTGCTACATTTGCGGATTATGGAACGGAGATTATGCCCAATAATTCTTACATGTACCACTGCCATATTTTACCACATGAAGATAATGGTATGATGGGACAGTTTGTGGTTTGGAATGGCGAAGGCAATCCGAACACGAGTACAGAAGATCCTGAGTTGTCGGATCGTTCGATGACTTTATATCCCAATCCAACGCAGGGAGCTTTGTATTTGCAAGGCGCTAGTGAAGAAAAAAGTATCATTCGTATTTTTGATTTGCAAGGCCGGATGTTGAGTCAGTTGACGGTGCCGCGTTTTGATGGAAATGTAGGTTTTGATGTGAGTGCTTTGCCGAAAGGAATGGTGGTATTGGAATGGTTGAGCAAGGAAGGTAAAGCGGTGAGTAAGGTGGTGATTGAGTAATTCTTTTTTTAGATATTAGTTGGGGCGCAGCTTGGAGCTGAATGTCGTCATCAACTTGAGCAAAGTAAGGGTCTATCTTGAAGGTAGACCCTTACTTTTATAGCACATGGCATTTGGAGTCTTTCTTCTTTAGAAATATTAGTTGGAGCGAAGCTTGAAACTGCAGTCCAGCTAAGTTATCCCGAATTTTCAATATAGAAAATTCGGGATTTTTTTTCCTTACCTGCGGCGCAGCTTGGAGCTGCACCGCAGGTAAATACTCCTATTTTTTCGATAACTTAGCAGCTCATTTGGGAAAACATTTTACTATGCCCTTTTTATTTCGTCCGATTGATATCGCCTCTTTAGCCTTTTTCCGATTTGTCTTTGGGATATTGGCTTTTATTGATGTGACGGCAAGTCTGACTTATAAACATTGGTATAAAAACTATCTCGATCCAGAGGCTTTTCACTTCAAATATTATGGCTTCCAATGGGTCACGGTTTTTGAGGAGCCCTGGATGACTTTGTTTTTCTTGTCGATGATGGTAGCGGGGCTTTGTATTGCGGTGGGATATCGCTATCGCTTTTTTAGTATTTTTCTGGCGTTCACTTATACCTATTTCTTTTTTCTGGAAAAAGCATTTTACCTCAATCATGGCTATTTGTTTTGCCTGCTTTGCTGGTTGATGATTTTCCTGCCGGCGCATCGCAATTTCTCCTTCGACATTTTTAGAAA
>CAYQRA010000838.1:0-3210 GCA_964419315.1 uncultured Saprospiraceae bacterium
ATCAACGTTGGTTGACTACCCGCTTTATGGGCTAAATTTCTTTTAGAGTTAGGGGCTCTAAAGCGCTTTTTTTAAAGCAATACAAAAACCGAGGTGCATAGCTTCGTGAAGGTTATTAAAATTAAACGCTTCCTCAAAAGAATGTAAAGTGACATTATAGCTGGTATTGTACTCCTTATATTCTTTAAATAAGCCAGCGGCATAATCCGCGTTATTCTCATCGATTAAGCTAAATAATAATCCCTTTATTTTAGCAATCTCTTCCGTACCTACATCTCCCTGTGGGCTAGACCCTTTCCGGTATTTCTCTATCATTTCGTTAGAAACCTTACAGGGCAAATTGGATAATTTATAGCACAATAGTTGATGCGTCACTACCACATGGCCTAGATTCCAGATGATGTTATTATTAAAATTCGCAGGGATTTTATTGAGTTGTTCCTCTGATAATGGAGCAATCAATTTGAGTAAATTTTGGCGAGTGGTTCGTAATATTTCTGCTTGTCTTTTCATTAAAGATATTTTTTTATGCTTGCGAAATCTGTTTTTTTATTCACTTAAAGATTATCAATTTCTCGTTGTAAATTAGCTCGGGCCTTGGTTTCCAACTTTTCATAATAAACCGGTGTACTATAAATTCGCTCCTTCTCCAAAAAAGTTTTTAATGCCTTCTTCCTTCCTTTCCGATATAAGAAATTGGGATAGATTTTAAACTCTTTTCTAACCTGCTGAGCGTACTCCTCATAACTTTCCCAGTCGCCCCCCAAGATAGACAAATCAAAGTCAATCAAATATTGGTCATCACTCGGAGCTTGTTCGACTTGGTGCGTTTGGGTCAGTAAAATCTGTGTAACACAACGATCTATTCGTGGACTCGATAAACCCAATTGGGTCAAACGCAGTTTTGCCTTCTCCGCACTTTGGTACTCATTATCTTTCCGAGTCGCTTTATAAATGATATCGTGGTACCAAATACTAAATTGTAAAACTTGGTAATCCTCAATGGCCGATTGATAAATGTTTGCTTGACGAAGTAAATTCTCAAGATGTCCCAAAGTATGATAATGCCGACTTTTTGCGGAGTAATTCCGGTCAATTTCCATCCACAATTCGCTAACAAAAGTTTCCTCTTGCGTGAAGGTAGAACAAAGCTGGACAAATGATTGTTGTAAATTCAAAGTCACTAGTTAAAAAAACATTTTACAAATTGGTACCAAAGAAATATATTCCAATCGATTGCAATTATTACGATGTATTAGAAGCCTTTGCGACTAAAAGAACATTGGTGGATATTCAATATCGGGATGATCAACAAAAGCCGCAACGCATTCAATCGAAGATTGTAGATTTTTTTATCCTTGACAAAGTTGAATATTTGAAATTAAAAGAAGGTCAAAGTATTCGGCTCGATTTTTTGGTGGCGGTCAATGGATTGAGACCGCCAGAAAATGGAACTTGCAAAGCCTAAGAAGAGAAGGAGGATAAAAGTAAGGTCCCTTTGATCCTCCTTCTCGTTCAGAAAATACTATTTTAGATAAGAGTATTTTTTAGCATAATCCATCATCTGTCCAATAAAATCATTTGGATATACTACTTTAATATCCGTGATTTCTCCGGCATCGTTGGTCACTGGTACGAGGTCAGGATTGATAAAACCACCATAAGGAGGAATGTTTAAAGGAGCGGAGCGACGCAAAACTTCTGCGTGAATTTCTGGATCAACTTTTACCCCATAATCTTCAATCAAAGCTTTTCCCGCCTCATAATCTCCTTGACTTTTTATCCGCTGTACTTCCCGTAATAAGTCTCCAAAAAGTGCTCTCATCTTGTCATAATCCAAGATATTAAAATAAGTTTTTCCATCTCTTACTACTTTTTCGATCGCTCCATTTTTTGAACCTCTTTCATAAGCCCAAGCAGCTATTAATTGTCGATTACGCATATGCGCTTCTTCGATATTTTGACCTGGTTCTAAGCGACGCAATTGCGTCATCAGACCATTCCGCATAAAGTCATCATATTCTGCTTTGGCCACCTCATCATTGGGAATCAAACCAATATCTTGCATTTTTTTATCTGGGATAAAATACAAAGCGACTAAATCCGCACGCGCTTCCTCCAAAGCCGAAGCATAGCTTTTCAGCGTTTCCTTAGGCGTTCCTACTTTGGGTTCCAATTTTCCAGAAGCATGACCAATCACTTCGTGTAGAGCGGTAGACATTCCACCTGCCAAAGTTCCATATTCCTTAACCCGAGACCGCTCTTCTTCATCATGCGCAAACTCCCCAAGCATACCCGGCCCACTGGCCATTTCGTAAGCATGTTCGATATTACCAAGGCTAACCGATTTTGAACCGTGGTTGGAACGAATCCAATCCGCGTTTGGTAAATTTACACCAATCGGAGTCGAAGGAGAAGCATCCCCTGCTTCGCCAGCTACACTGACCACTTTGTAAGAAATGCCAACTACTTCCTCTTTTTTGTGGGCCTTCATTATGGTAGATTCATCTTCAAACCATTGGGCATTTTGCGCCACAATCGACATCCGGTCAGAGGCGGCAAAATCATTGATTTGTACAATATTTTCATAAGTTCCCTTATAGCCTTTTGGATCTTCGTAGACCTCCACAAAACCATTGATGTAATCAATATCTCCTTCGGTCGCATTGACCCAAGCGATATTATATTCATCCCATTTTTTTAAATCTCCATTTTCATAATACTCCACCAACAAATCAAGTGCTTTCTTTTGAGCATCATTTTCGGCTACTCCCGCGGCCAATCTCAACCATTTTTGAATTTGCTTGATCGCAGAACCATACATACCATTGGCAGAATAAACTTCTTCCTTTAAACTACCGTCTGGCAGTCTTACCAATTTGGAATTGAGGCCATAAGAAATCGGCTCTTTAGGGTCTTTATTGGTCATTCTCTTTTTGTAAAAATCATCTACTTCTTTTTCGGTAATTCCCGGATCATAAAAATTGACTGCCGAACCAGCGACCAATCCTTTTCCAGGATCAAGGTTTACTTTTTTGGCATCAATTTCTGGATCGAACATCGCGCGGAGCGCTTCATCAGATAAGGAAGTATTGGTGGCTTTTAAAAGACCATCAAAATAGCTTCGACTAAAATTGGTTGGAAATTTATCTTTTGAATAATGGTGGTGAATCCCGCTTGCAAAAAATACTCTTTTGGCATAAACCATAA
>CAYQRA010000839.1:0-3197 GCA_964419315.1 uncultured Saprospiraceae bacterium
CGGTCGCTTTTTTATTCTTATTTTTGATTGACCACGGGATTTGTCCAAGAACGAGATTTTTTTAGAAAGCTACATCTCCTTTTTTGATTTAAATTGATAAACAAGACTCAAAGCAGCTGCATTAGAATTAAATCCAGCATTGACCTTAAGGTTTTCCTGAAAGCCATTTTCATCAAATCCAAATAGAACATTGACGGAAGGAATAGTTTCTAAATTAATATAAAAGCGATCTTTAATAGCATACTGAAAGCCTAGGACAAAACCGACGCCAGTAGTAATGTTTACATTGGCATTATTTTGATTAAGTGCAACATTTAGGTTTCCCAAAAATTCAGTACCTGTGATAAAATGAAAACGCTTACTAAGTTCCTTTCTTTTTTCTATACCAACAGCAACACCTGTATTGAGGGTAAAAGCTTGCTGACCCTGATTGGCATTAAAGCCAAGACCCGCATTAGCCAATCGGAAGCGGCGATATTTATTTTCGGCTTTCTTTTTCTTGTAGATAAGTCCAAAATTGGTGAAGTTAGCAAAACGAATTCCAATCTCTCGGTCGGTGTCATCCTGTGCTTGGAGAGAAAAGGAAATAATAAATAAAAGACTAAATAAGATAATCCGATCAAAAATGGTTTTCATAGATTCTAATTTTAGAGGTAATAAATTAATTTTTATGTCATTTGTTAAAGCAAAAATATAAGTGATGTGTCCTGGTTGATCTAAAAGATTTACAGGCTCAAGAATTTCCAAAAAAAACAGCGATAACTTTTACTCGGGCTCGAAACCAAAAATCAAGCTAAGCTGACCAAAGTTATTGAAAGTGCGAGGTCCCGTTTTATCAAAACCAAGTCCATAATCAAAACCAATAATACCGATCATCGGAATTTGGGCACGTAAACCAAGGCCAGCAGAGCGTTTTAGGTCGAGCGGATTATAATCCTTTAGCGATTGATAACTGTTTCCTCCTTCTATAAAACCTAATACGAAAATATTGGCCATAGGGTGGGTCATTACGGGGTATCGCAATTCGAGTGAAAATTTATTGAAGAGTGGAGTAGGGACGGTTTCTCCATTAATGATGTTGTTTTCTAAGTCTTTGACATCATAGCCCCGAAGGGAAAGAATATCGGTTCCACTATAGCCATTATTGAAGCTACTCAGGCCATTGCCACCCAATTGAAAACGCTCGAAAGGAGAGATTCCATTGCTGCTATTATAAGCACCGAGGAGTCCGATTTTGGCACTGGCTTTTAGGGTGAGTTTACCGACGATTTGTTTATAATATTCTGCATCAAAACGCCATTTGTGGTATTCAATCCATTTGTATTTTTCTTCTGGACTTTGTTCGCTGCCATCGTCTTTGCGAAATAAAGAATAAGGAGGCGTAAATTCCATAGCTAAAGAAATTCGAGAACCGGAGGTTGGGAAAAATGGATGATTGACCGTACTTCGCGAAATGGTTTGGTTAAGACTAAATTTGTTGAATACTCCATTATTAATAACACTACCGTCATCGGGTCGGAAAAGATCGTCTCCCCAGTCGGTCAGTCGATACCTTTGGAAGTTGATCGCCGTGGTAGAAATGAAGTTGTCATCTGGCCATTGCAATCTTCGACTAAGACTGGTCGTTGCACCAAATACCGTAAATTTTTCACCATCCACTTCGCTATCAATTCCATCTTCTTGGTCGATATTATAAAAAGTAGCAAAAGAAAAAGCCTGTGGTTTTTTACCACCCAACCAAGGTTCTGTAAAAGAAAGATTATAAGATTGGTAATCTTTTCCATTGCTTTGAGCCCGTACGGAAAGACTTTGTCCATCTCCAGATGGCAAAGGACTCCAAGTCGATAGATCGAGTAGATTGCGGAGGGAAAAATTATTGAAAGAAAAACCCGCCGTACCCGTTAGTCCAATGCCAGGGCCGCCCCAGCTTGCTGCCAGTTCCAATTGATCCGAATTTTTTTCTTCCAAATTATATTCAATATCGACCGTTCCGTTTTTTGCATCTACTGGTGTTTGGATGTCAATTTTTTCAGGATTAAAATACCCCATATTGACCAATTCTCTTTGGGATCGGATGATCGCTGCTCTGCTAAAGGTATCTCCAGGTTTGGTGCGCAATTCTCTGCGGATAACCGCCTCATTGGTGACGGTATTTCCATTGATTGCCACTTTCCCAATAGAAGCTTGAGCGCCTTCTTGGATACGAATCTCCAAGTCAATTACATTATCATGGATGGCTTTTTCGAGCGCTTCTATTTGGAAAAATAAATAACCATGGTCTAGATAAAGAGAACTGATGTCTCTACCGTTTTGATCAAAGTGCAATCGACTTTCTACGAGACTAGGATCAAAGACATCTCCCTTTTTTAAACCAAATACTTTTTCTAAATCAGAGCTTGTATAAATGCTGTTTCCGCGCCAACTAATTTCTCCGATGTAAAATTGTTGCCCTTCGCTAATCTCAATAGCGATTTCAAAATCGCCGCGTTCATTATTCCAAATGCTATCTTTTTTTACGGTGACATCGCGGTAGCCCAAGCTGTGATAATATTGGGTAATGATTTGTAAATCTTGTTGGAGTTGTGTCTCGATAAGTTTAGAAGCTTTTAAGGTACGCCCTTTTTGTTTGGTACTCATGAGTTTTAGCAACTTTCCTTTTTTGACCCTTTGATTACCTTGAAAAGTAATTGTTCCCACCTTGGTTTTACTTCCTTTTTTGATATCAAAAATCAGATCATGACTATGAGCTACTCGGAGACTTGGAATTTCTTGTAAGCTGATTTGGACGTCCGAAAAACCTTTTTCTATAAAATATTCTTGAATGATTTTTTTGCTGATTTTTTTCTTGTGCGGATTGAGGACACTTCCGCTTTGCAGGTGCTGTCCGACACTTTTAGTGAGTTCTTCAAGCTGTGTTTTTTTGATGCCTTGGAGGCGGAAGTTTCCAAGGCGTGGTGCTTCCTTGACTACGATTTTTAGATCAACTAGATCATTAGATTGCTGGTCTTGCAAGATTTGTACATCCGTAAAAAGCTGCATTTTCCACAAAGCTTTGATCGCTCTAGGAATTGCTTGTCCCGGCAAATCAATGCGCTTGCCAATTTGTAAACCACTTCTGGAAAGGATCGCTTGGGTTTCACTGTGGGTATTTCCCACAACACTGATTTGAGCAATTTCGAAGCTTTGAACGCCCAGAG
>CAYQRA010000840.1:0-3185 GCA_964419315.1 uncultured Saprospiraceae bacterium
ACATTCAATATTTCTTTAAATTATTTACGAATTAATTTTTCTGAACACCCCTAATTGGATATTCAATATTACCTTCGAACCACTTCATTCGCTAAAGGCCAATCCGAATACCTACCGTACATCCTAGCGAAGATAATTTTTCCTCAACTGGGCTCGATACAGTATTCAATTTTACGGGAAGTCGATATTGAGGGGAAAGATATAATTCCCAGCCTGAACTAAATTGATGCCCAGCCTGAAAGGCGACTATTGGTTGGAGACTCAGGTTGTTTTTAAACAAAGCTTGTTCATCCTTTGCAAGATCATAAAGGGCACCTTGTTCGTCGGCAATACTTCCACTTTTTTTAAAAAGAGCACTGACTAAGACACCTCCTTCCAGTGCGAAGAACCAAGACTCATACCGATGCTGGTAGCCAGCGACTAGAGGAATTTGTAAAATATGGAAATTATTAAATCGCTTTTTAGTGGTCGTCGTGACAGCGGTTGCTGTGGTCGTTCCTCTCACAAAAGTGCTGTCGCGACCGGAGGAGTTGACGTAAATTCTTTGGATGCCATCCTCAATCAATAATTGACTACGAGTTATCGAATCCTGAAAAAATTGGGTGGCCATCCGAGTATACTCTAAGCCTGTTTGAAAATAAAAGCCACTGCGGTGACGTACTTGTAGGTCCAATCCAGCATAAAGGGATTCGAGGGTGGTCTCTGTACTCAGACGATTATTGAGAAGGTTGTTTCGCGAATCACGAACCAAGTTTAAGTTTTGATGGAGTCGTCCACCTCCCACGTGAACCCCGAGAAAGGCTTGGAAATTATTTTTTCTCCGATTTAGGTTTATTCCTTCCTCTGCTGATTCTTTTATCGGAGGAATAGATAGTTCAGTTGATGATTCTAAAAATAGGATAGGCTTTAGTGCTAATAGCTTTATCGGTTGTGATACCGTTGGGAAATTTTTCAGTGGAGAAGTTTCTAAATCTGCGATTGTTTTAGTAATCCTCTTTTCAATTCTTTGTTCGTCTTCTGGTAATCTTGTCTGCGTGTCCACCGGAACGGTAGGACTTTGGTAGGGCTTTGTGGTTTTTGTAATACTAGTTATCGGACTCTTGGTGTTAATCTCCTGGGAGTTTTTTCCATTGCTGGATGGTTTGGTGGTAGCGGTTGTGATCCTTTGCTCGGATTGGTTGATGGTATTAGAATTAGCAATGGATGTTTGCTCCATTATCATTGTGTTCTCTGCTGTACTTTCAATAGAGGTGGGTGCTACGGGGTTATTTACAAGCGCTCGGTCATTGCTTTTAGGTTGACTGAGGAAGTACCATGAAGCTAAGCTAATCATTCCGATCAAAAATACGCCGGACCATAACCAAAAGAAAAAACGTTTTTTCTTTTTTTGCTCAGGCAATTGAGGTTCGATTTGCTCCCATAGCGCCTCGGCGTCAATGGAGGGGCGATACCCATCGAGTTTATTTTTAGCGTCATTTGTAAAATTAAAAAAGCTCATATTGCATTTTTTTTACCCCGTGTAGATTGCTGGGATTTTTCAAGTAAAATATTTTTTTGCGCTAGAATCATTTCTCGTAATAGTCTTTTGGCTCGGGTTAATTGAGATCGAGAGGTGCTTGCTGTAATTCCAAGCAGTTTGCCAATTTCTTTATGAGAATATCCTTCGATGGCATTTAGGTTGAAGATGGTCCTGAAACCGGTGGGCAGTTGCTCGATTAATTTAACCAAGTCTTCCGTCGCTAGTTTTTCATAAACAGAAGGATCCACAAAATCTTCTCCCATCGAATCTAGTATCAGACTTTCGCGCTTATAAGGACTACTTCTCAAAAACTGCAAGGAAGTTGTTGCGACAATACGCTTCATCCAAGCGGTAAAAGAACCCGTGGGTTGATAATCGGGTAAGTATCTAAAAATCATGATAAAGGATTCCTGTAAAACATCCTTGGCCAATTCTCGTCGACCAATATATCGATGACAAACCCCCAATAACTGACTAGAGTATTGTAATACCAATTGTTTCTGATACTTTGGAATTTGCTTTTTACAGCCTTGTATGATTTCTGATTCTGTCAAATGTTGAGCGTTTTACCATTGTCGAAGCTTTGTGAAAAGCTTCGACAATGGTATTATGGAATTAGATTAATAACTAAAATGGTTTAATTGGAAGTGAGAATTCCACCGTCATGGGAAGATCTTCGTAAAGCACTCCATTTCCGACCTCACGCAAATCAATGGTGGCGCTAAAATTTCCTTTCGCAAAATCTCCAATCACTCCAGTGTAGTCCGTCATTGTAAAATTATTTATTTGAATACAATCAAGGGTAAGACCGCTACAGCCATTACTGATTTGTATATTGTTAGAGAAGTCAAAAGTTTCAGAATAACTAAAAGTCAGGACATTACTCTGGTCGTATTCACCCGCTGTAATGGCTTGATTTGTTGGATCCCAAAACGTCATACTAAAAGTACTAGAACTATTACCAAAAACAACTTGACTCTCAGACATTTTTTCTAGATCTAATACATGTACCCGATCTTCGCCGTTTAAATTAAGACGGAAGAATTCTTCTAATTCAACACCACAGGCCTGAATAGATCCAACATTGATTTGGTCTTCTGTAGAAAATATCTGAGGCTCGCCTTGTTCTTCAGCATTATAATCAATGCCGATTATTTCAATTTCCGTAGCAGCATCACAATTGAGTAGGTAGAATTGAAAGTCATTATTGTCTACATAGTTCATGGAGCTATTTCCACTAAGGATCGTCTTAATCCAACCGTCGGTGATGGGATTATTATCGCAATCAACCAAGCTTCCTATGACTTCTATATATTCTCCGTTAGGCTGACAGAGGATATCTCCCAAGTTTTCATCTGCAAAAAGAGGTGCCAGAGTAGTTTCATAAATAAGGGTATTACAACTTTCATGCTCATAGACTGCCATATCTAACTCCATTCCCTGAGGAACCAAACCTGCAAAATATCCATCCTGATCGGTATATCCAAAACCAGTTCCAATATTGGCATTAGAAAATTCTACAAAAGCGTTGGCGATCGGTATGGAGCCTTGATCGGGAGTTTTGGATATTAATCTACCACTTAATTTTACTAACTCGAAAGGCGCGTCACAGTTCCAAAAGGAAAAATGAGCCACTTCCCCGACATAGGAATCTCCTTGTAAAGTG
>CAYQRA010000841.1:0-3165 GCA_964419315.1 uncultured Saprospiraceae bacterium
TCGGCAGGAGCGATGTCTACCAATTTAGGTTGAATAGAAATCCAAGACCCGACAAAACCCAAAGCGATCCAGATCAGTAGTACAACTCCAAGGAAGCGGAGCAAAAGTTTGGGCCATCGTTTCATGGGAGTAAGGTTTTTAAGATTTGATGAAATTCGGGAAATTGAGCCAAGTTATTATGACCGCCATTTTCGATGGTGTGTAATTGGGCTTTTCCTTGGCTTAGATCGAGTGCCTGTTGATAGGGGATAAGCTCGTCGGCAGTTCCGTGGATTAAATCTATAGGACAATTAATTTGTTGGATAATTTTCTTTGTTTCAAAGCGGAAACGACTCAGGAGGTTGATGGGCAAAAAGCCAACTTGGAGTTTGGCCATATCGACCATACTGGTATAAGGCGTTTCTAAAATTAATTGGCGGGGTTCATTTTTAAAGGCCACATAGGATGCTATTCCGGTACCCAAAGAGCGACCATATAGGAGCAGGTCTTTTTCTGAATACTCTTTTTTTAAATGATCATACCACCTGAGCGCATCTTCATACAGTCCTTGCTCTGTGAGTGGGCCACTGCTTTTTCCGTAAGTCCGATAGTCGGGCATCAAGACATCATAGCCCAAAGCGGTCAAGTCCTGTGCTGCATAGCCCCAATCATTGAGCGAACGGGTATTGCCATGAAAATACAAAAGGGTCCCTTTGGGCTCGTTTACTTTAAAGTGTAGCGCGTGTAATTTTATTTTTGAATTAACGTCTAAAAAGACCTCTTCGAAATCCCGAAACTGCGAAAAAGGATAATCCATCGGCAGTGGCATGGGGAAGAAGATAAATTTATGCTGGAATTGATACATCAGTAGCGTGATGATGGCGTAGAGCGCAAGTATCAATAAAAGAAAATTAAGCATAGGCTTTTTATACACGATTTAATAATTTCAAGAACCTAAGGGATTAGTAAGATAAGCCGAAAATAAGACTTTATCTGCTGAGTAAAAAAAGAAAATTAGCACTATTAATTGGTCAAAGAACCATGTGATAAGTGTTTTTCTAATTTTTATCCGACCGAAAGCATGTCACATATTTGGGGATGGTCGACACGGTTTAAGATGTACTTTTTATTTTTAAGGTATAATTAGCTGCTGCTTAAACTTCAATAAATAAGGACTAATTGCATTTGTTAAAATTAGAAATATCTGATTTTTAGGGGCTGTCACAACTTGCATAAGATGCCACTTGCCTTTAAATTTGTAATAGAAAAACGATACAATTATTTAGGTTTGATTTTAGATTATTGATTTCCCTTACCCCCCAAATCTCCCCCTCTGACGAATCTTACAAGGAACCAAAACTTACTCTTTTTTTCTGTGCGAATCTTAGAATTAACCAGCCTTTAAGGCCTTTAAAAATAAAGTCTCTAACCCACCAAACTTGATTGCGAGTCTTATGTATCCGGACTGTCCAATAAATGGTTACAACAGAACAAAAAACAAAATAGATAATTGAGAGAATCAACTTTAATTGTTGATCATGGATCAGGTGTTTTCGCCTGATCTTTTTTTATAGGAAAGGTTTTGGTTTAGGGATTTAAATTATAAACATAGAACAGAAGGAAAATTGGTGTTTTACTTATTATTGTGATTTCCTTTGTGATCTGTAGACCACTTTATTTTCTAGCGATTTAGATTAATCTCCGCCAAACTTTCTATTCTATTTCTAGCCAGAAAATCATCGATGCTTTCAAAATGTTCGATCACTCTTTGATCTTTGAATTCAAACACCTTTTTGGATAAGCCTTCCAAGAAAGCCCGATCGTGAGAAACGAGGATTAAAGTACCATCGAAAGCCAATAAGGCATTCTTCAGAACGTCTTTGGATCGAATATCTAAGTGATTGGTGGGCTCATCCAAAATCAGCATATTCACGGGTTCTAATAGCAATTTTACCATTGCCAAACGGGTCCGTTCTCCACCTGATAAGACCGATACTTTTTTGTCGATATCATCTCCACTAAACATAAAGGAACCTAGAATGTTCTTGATCTGGGTTCGAACCTCTCCTTTGGCCACTTCATCAACGGTCTGAAAAACGGTAAGTTCTGGATCGAGTAAAGAGGCTTGATTTTGAGCAAAATAACCAACTTGAATATTGTGCCCCAATTTGCATTCCCCCGTAAAATCAATCTCGCCCATAATGGCTTTAATCATGGTCGATTTTCCTTCGCCATTTCTTCCCACAAAAGATACTTTTTCTCCCCGTTCGATGGTCATACTAGCACCGTTAAAAACGGTATGCTCGTCATAGCTTTTGGATAAATCCTTGGCGATGACGGGATAATCACCAGATCGTTTGCAAGGTGGGAATTTTAGCCTTAAGGAAGAATTATCAACTTCGTCGACTTCAATGATTTCCAGCTTTTCCAGCATCCGCTCTCTGGAATTGACCTGATTGGTTTTGGAATAAGTGCCTTTAAACCTTTCGATAAAGCGTTGACTATCTGCAATGAATTTTTGCTGTTCTTTAAAAGCTTTGACTTGATGGGCCCTGCGATCTTCCCGCAATTGGAGATAATGCGAATAATTGGCTTTGTAATCATAAATGCGACCCATAGTCACTTCAATCGTACGATTGGTAATATTGTCGATAAAAGCCTTGTCGTGAGAAATGACGAGTACCGCTTTTGCTTTATTGACCAAAAAATCTTCCAGCCAAATGACCGATTCAATATCGATATGATTGGTCGGCTCATCGAGCAAAATCAAATCTGGTTTTTGCAAAAGGATTTTGGCCAATTCAATCCGCATTCGCCAACCCCCACTAAACTCAGCAGTCGGCCGCTGAAAATCTGCTCGCTTAAATCCTAATCCCAAAAGCGTCTTTTCTACTTCCGCATCATAATTGACATCTTCAATGGCATAATAAATCTCCCCCAAATCGGTCACTTTGTCGATGATGGCCATGTATTCTGCCGATTCATAATCCGTCCGCGTCTCCAATTCTTTATTGAGTCGCTCCATTTCGTCGCGCATTTCGAATACCTTTCCAAAAGCCTTGGAGGTTTCTTCAAAAACAGTCGCATTATCATCTGTCAATAAATGTTGTGGCAGATAAGCGATTACGGCTTCCTTTGGAACTTGTACTTTCCCTCTAGTCGGTGCTTGCTGGCCCGCTATGATTT
>CAYQRA010000842.1:0-3159 GCA_964419315.1 uncultured Saprospiraceae bacterium
AAAATTAAATCCAATCAATTCTTCTACATCAGAGAATTTTCGATCAGAAATATAGCTGTAATTATCTTGAGCAGGCAAGAAACTTGCGATGCTTACCAAAACCCAAATAAACAATAATTTTTCCATGTGTTAATTTTAGAAACGCTGAACCATTACTAGGTATTCAGCAAGATTTTAAAAATAATTGAAAATAGAGCCTTCTTAATGGGGTTAAGTAATTCCAGACGATAAATTCTAAATCTTTGAATTCACCAAAGCCATTATTGCTTTTTCCAGCCGATCGGCTTTTTTAATCATGGCATTCCCTTCCTTTAACGTTTTTTCTACAAAATCCTTATCCTTTAGACTACCAGAATTAATTTTTGCATTCAAAAAGGCGCCGTGGATAGCGGCTCTTGCACACAGCGCACCTACTCCGGCATCTGTCACCGAGTTGGGATTGCCAACTTCAGCCATTGCCTGAATCACCTCAAAACTCTCCAGTGAAAGGCGCATCACCTCCATCGGTACCACAATGGCATGATGGGTCGCCGCCTGAATGGCTAAAGAACGAGCTTTCTTTTCCTGATCCGTACCTTTGGGCAAGCGAAAAGAAGCCATGATGGCATTGAAAGCATGCGTATCTTCATCTACCATTTTCAATAGTTTATTATTAATGTCTTGACCTCTTTCGGCCCAGATGGAAAATTCTTCCCAACGATCATCCCAATCTCGCTTATGGGAGGATAGATTGGCGACCATACTAGCTAGAGAAACGCCCAAGGCTCCAATATAAGCGGAGATAGAACCTCCGCCGGGAGCAGGACTTTCAGAAGCGGTTTCATTGGCAAAGTCCCGTAAATTCATTTCCAATAATGGTGCCGCATTGCTGCCATCCAATTGGTATTCAATGATCTTTTTCTTTGGGTCAAAAGGGGTTAATTCGTCTAATCCTAAGGATTTTACCGCAATTTTGATCAACTCCTTTTCAGAGACTCCAATGGAACGTCGTTGTTTCTTTAAAAAGTATTTCCCCGTATCTAACATGACTTGCAAGGGAACCAAGCCCACCAATTCGGAACCGGTGACCCGCAGCCCACGTCTTTCTGCACTTTTACAACATTCCTCAAATACCACATGCAATGGACTGACATTGATATTGGTCAGGTTCATGGAAATTTGGGCAATACCATATTCTTCAATAAACCAACCGATGCCTTTTACATACTTACAAGCACCAGGTTCCCGCATTGGATTCCCTTCTTTGTCTAGGACAATTTTTCCGTTGATGGGATGTCCTTCTCGTTTGGTTCGGCCTTTTTCTCGTACATCAAAAGCGACAGAGTTGGCACGACGGACCGAGGTGGTATTGAGGTTGACATTATAAGCAATCAAAAAATCGCGAGCACCGATAGCGGTTGCTCCAGCTCTGGCGTTGAATCGGGCTGGTCCATAGTCCGGTTTCCATTCGGCTTTTTGCAATTTTTCTGGAAGCATTTCATATTCTCCGGCACGGACGGTGGCTAGATTTCTTCGCGCTGGAGTGCTGGCTGCGGATTCGTATAAGTATAATGGAATACCTAAGTCTTGGCCGGCACGTTCACCGAGTTTGCGGGCGTACTGTACGACTTCTTCCATGCTGATATTGGCAATTGGGATGAGCGGACACACATCCGTAGCACCCATGCGAGGATGCTCTCCTTGGTGTTTGCTCATGTCGATTAGTTCGCTGGCTTTTTTGATCGCCAGATAAGCCGCATGGATGACGGGGTCGGGTTCGCCTACGAAAGTCACTACTGTTCGATTGGTGGCTTTTCCGGGATCCACGTCGAGGAGTTTGACCCCTTCAACGCTTTCGATCTCATCGGTAATTTGTTTGATAATGGTCATATCGCGGCCTTCACTAAAATTGGGGACGCACTCGATTAATTGTTTGCTCATCTTGTCTTTTATTTTTGTATAGGTGAAATTATGAGTTTTTGGGAGAAAGGGAAAAGAAAGCACTTACTTAATCCAGATTATTTGAGGAAAATTTAAAAGCCTAACCAACCCTTGACGGACTTTTCTTCGTTTCCAATATTAAAGAACCTTGTAGAATAAAAGATTGGAGCACAACAAATAAGTAAATTGAAAACATGGATAGAATACAATTATTAGCCCTCTTAAGTATGCTGCTATTTTTCGGTGCCTGTAAAGATAAAAAGACGGGAAGCGCAGAAGTGAAATACGGATCAACTGGAGTTATTTATGGTTTGAACCTAGATGACTGTGGCTGCTGTGGCCACTGGGAATTGGAAATTGACCAGAGTGGTACTAGGGTTCAATTTGAAGAGCTTCCGGCAAATGCCGCTATTGATTTGGAAAATGCAGTGTTTCCTTTTGATGTTAAATTGAATTGGCGAGAGGATGAAAACTCTCACTGCTCCCATATCATTATCGAAGACATCAAATTGGATTGATTTAAAATAGAAATAACTAATTATAAACTCTCAAAAAGAAGACCATGAATAAATTAAAAGTAATTGTATTGACATTATTAGTTGGCCTTTGTTTTTCTTGTAAAGACGAGGAACTCACTCAGGTACAAGAAGCGCAGAATTTGGATCAAATGTTTTCTGAAATTACCATCCTAGCAGCTAGCGTAGCTTGCGACGATTCTTCAGAATGGAAAACTACTAGTTATGGAAGTAAAGCCTGTGGAGGCCCCATTGGATACATCGCTTATTCTCAAGCTATTGATACAGCTCTTTTTCTTGAGAAAGTAGAAGCGCATCGAACTGCACAAGAAGAATTTAATAGACGGTGGGAAATAATTAGTGATTGTGCTTTAGCTGCTCCGCCCAACGGAGTTGTTTGTGAGGATGGAAAGCCCGTGTTAAATTAGAGCATGTTTCAATTTTTCTGGTCAGAGAACCAAATTATTAAACAAGTTCTTAAACAGAAAAAGAGCTCATCGCATTGGATGCCGCCTAATTTTAGATTATTTGCTAAGACTAAAATTAGGCGGCACAATTTTTACATAAACCTGTCAAGTGGATATGGATATTTTCAATCTTGAATTGGGGCAAAGAGATAGAAAGTTCTTGATGCAGAGGAACACAAGTAACCGATTCGCAATTGGTGCATTTGAAATGCGCATGGTTGTGGGAATGGGATTTTGTGGTACAGCTATTTCCACAC
>CAYQRA010000843.1:0-3154 GCA_964419315.1 uncultured Saprospiraceae bacterium
TGATGAAGGATATAATCCATCTACTGGAAAGCTATTGTCTCACAAGCAAAGCTGGGGCGTTATCATCGCATCTGCGGCCATCGATCCTATTTGGTGGCTATTCGTAGTTTGGATACCCATTTACCTAAATGAGGTTTATGGTATGGATGTGAAAACGATAGGCATCTATGGATGGGTACCTTACGTAGGCGCAATGGTAGGCGCTTGGTTTGGTGGATTATTGGCACAGAATCGTTTAAGCGTAGGTTGGACGGTAGATAGAACAAGAAAGTTTGTAATCACCCTTGGATGCTTAATCATGTTACCTAGTTTATTGGCGATGGCCAATCCTGGTGGACCAACCACTGCGGTGCTCATCATGGCTGTAATTTTATTTGGTTTCCAGACAGCTATTGGAAATGTCCAAACTTTACCGAGTGACTTTTTCGGTGGAAAAACCGTTGGAACTTTATCAGGGATTGCAGGAATGGCGGCTAAGTTGTCCGCTGCTGGGCTCATTTATTTGGTTCCTTGGCTTACCTCAGGTGGCAATTATACACCAGCCTTTGTGATCGGCGCAACGATGGCTTTGATTGCTTTGGCTAGTATTTGGTTATTATGTCCCAAAATTGAACCATTGCAAGCACAGAGTTAGGTCGGCGGTTTTAAAATTTATATGTATTATTAGATTAATATTTATCACACAACTAACTAATTAAAAATATTCGATTATGGAATTTGATGGAAAAGTAGCTATAGTAACCGGTGCAACTGGAGGTATTGGTTTTGAAGTGGCCAAAAGACTAGGTAAAGACGGATTTACCGTGATGCTAAATGGTATCGAAGATAGTAAAGGTGCCGAAAGACTTAAAGAATTGGAGGCAGACGGAATAACAGCGGAGTATTACGGATTTGATGTCACCAAAGAAGAAGCAGTAACAGAAAATATCAACAAGATCGGTCAAAAGTATGGAAGAATTGATGTGCTTGTAAATAATGCAGGAGGACTGGGAGGACGATCCAGATTTGAAGTAATGACCACAGAATTTTATAGACATGTAATGGCACTCAATTTGGACTCTGTGTTCTTTGCTTCAAGAGCGGCCATTCCTTTTCTCAAAAAAGGAGAGAATCCAACCATCATCAATTACACTTCAAATGCAGGATGGAATGCAGGTGGACCTGGTGCTGGAATCTATGGAACCTCTAAAGCAGGTGTACACACCATTACCAGAGCATTGGCAAAAGACTTAGCGGAATATGGGATCAGAGTGAATGCCGTTTCTCCCGGTACGATTGACACTGATTTTCACAAACAAATTAAATCAACGAAGCCAGAAGTTTTTGCTTCTTGGGCGAATAATATTATGCTAGGAAGGTTGGGACAACCAGAAGACGTTGCTGGTGTCGTTTCTTTTTTAGCTAGTAAAGATGCCTCTTTCTTGACCGCCGAAACAATCCAAGTTGGTGGTGGTCAAGCACTGGGAATCTAATTTTTAAAAACCATATAAAAAAGAGTAATGAGTAAATTTAAAGGAAAGGTTGCCGTCGTAACTGGAGGCGGTAGAGATATTGGTAGAGCAATATCCGTTCAGCTAGCAAAAGAAGGAGCAAAGGTCGTAGTGAATTATAACAGTTCAAGAGCTGGAGCAAAAGCAACGGTAGCTGAAATAGAAGCTTTTAAAGGCAAAGCGATCGCTGTCAAAGCAGATGTATCCACTTTAAAAGGGATTAAGTCTTTAAAGTCAAAAACAGTAAAAGCTTTTGGCAAAAAAGTTCATATTCTAGTCAATAATGCCGGAGGACTTTTTGCTCGAAAAACCCTACAAGAATTCGATGAAGAATTTTACGACTTGGTTATGAATGTCAATTTTAAATCTACCGTTTTTGTCACACAGGCATTCGAATCTTTAATGGGCAAAGGTGCTTCTATCATCAACCTTTCTTCTCTAGCAGCAAGAGATGGTGGCGGTGGCGGATCTGCATTATATGCTTCGTCTAAAGGATCAACAACAACTTTTACCAGAGCAATGGCCAAAGAACTTGGTCCTAAAGGAATCAGAGTCAATGCCATTTGTCCGGGGCTGATTGGAACCAAATTTCATGATGATTTTACCAAAGATGAAATACGAAAAATCGTTGCAGGTAAAACTCCCGTAAGAAGAGAAGGTAGAGCAGATGAGGTGGCAGATTTAGTAGTCTATCTAGCTTCCAAACAAAGCTCCTTTGTAACGGGCGCCAATTTTGATATCAACGGAGGTTTAGCCTTCTCATAAATATAAAAAAATAGACCGATGAAAAAAGTAGTCACCTTTGGTGAAATTATGCTTCGCTTAACGCCTCCTGCAATGCGGCGTTTTTCACAGGCGAGCAGCTTCGATGTTATCTATGGCGGTGGCGAAAGTAATGTCGCAGTATCCTTAGCCAATTATGGTGTTCCTGTTGATTTTGTAACGCGTTTGCCACAAAATGATTTGGGCGATTGCGCACTCATGGAGATGCGAAAACGCGGAGTGAATACCTCACATATCATCAGAGGAGGAGAGCGACTGGGAATTTATTTTCTAGAGATTGGTGCAGTGAGTAGAGGAGCAAAAGTGGTTTATGATCGCGCTCACTCAGCGATGTCGACGATAGAAGCAGGGATGATTGACTGGGATTTGGTTTTCAAAGATGCCGATTGGTTTCATTGGACCGGAATTACACCCGCTATTTCTCAAGGAGCTGCCGATGCTTGCCTGGAAGCCATTCAGGCGGCCAATCGATTGGGCGTCACCGTTTCCACAGATCTAAACTACCGCAAAAAACTTTGGAAGTATGGCAAAGAGCCCGGAGAAGTAATGCCCGATTTGGTGGCTGGTTGCGATGTCATTTTAGGGAATGAAGAAGACGCAGAAAAACACTTTGGTTTGCATCCAGATCAGGTAGATGTGACCCAAGGCGATTCGGTAGATGGACAAGCTTATTTATCTGTTTTAAAGAAATTGCAGGAAATGTTTCCTCGGGCTAAAAAAGTGATTACTACTTTGCGGGGGTCTATTTCTGCTTCGCATAATACTTGGTCGGGGGTGTTGTATGATGGGGAAACCTTGTATGAAGCACCCACCTATCAAATTACTCATATTGTAGATCGAGTCGGAGGAGGAGATAGTTTTATGGGTGGATTGATTTACGG
>CAYQRA010000844.1:0-3145 GCA_964419315.1 uncultured Saprospiraceae bacterium
GAAAGGCGGCATCTCCAATGATGGCCCAGGTCGTTCCTCCATTGCTTGTTTTATATATTGATCCGCCTTCTTCAAAGAAAACAATATTGGCATCATTGGGATCAATCGCTAAAGCGCGAACGCTATTGATATCATAATCTTTGGTCAATAAAGTCCAGTTGGCTCCATTGTCTATGGATTTCCAAACCCCGGCCGTGGCGGTTCCGGCATAGAGGATATTATTATTCGAAGGCGCTTTTTCTACCGTATATACATGTGCGGCTCCGGGCGCATAACTTCTTTCGGCGGCATCGTGGTCCCAATCCACAGGCCCCACGCATTCCCAATTGGAAGTGGAGCCGCTCAATGAACGAAGCGCACTACTTCGCGCTACAAAATTCGTCCGCTTTTCTTTGGCCTTTTTCCAAGAGGTGCTTCCTGTGAAGACTCCATCTTTATCTCTGGAAAGATTCCGCAACCAATGCTTAAAATATTGGGTATGGCCATTTTTTACAAAATCATTATTTTCATAATAAGCATTATAAGCCGCTTGTACTTCTTCTGGATTTGCATCGGAAGCATACATTAATTGTGCCCAGTTGGGGAGATTTGCTTGTTGTGCTCCGGGGGCTTTTTCCTGATATTGAGCGGTGAGGGAAAAGGTAAAGAAAAGAAGTGCGGTAAAGACAGAGACGACTTGTTTCATTTTCTTGAAATTAAAGTGGTACTAAATCGTATTGAAAATATCCTGTTGGTTTTGGACAAGAGATGGGGTATGAAATTTACTATGCTAAAGTAATAAAAACCAAGCGGATAATTGATGAAAGGCGGGAAGTATTATAAGGAACTATATCAGAATAGGTCGCTAAATCATTTTATTTAGCGACCTATATATTGGAAACTTAATTGACTAAGTTATTTAAAACTCAATTCGATAATTTACAAATGGAAACAAACCCGTCTGCGTATCTTTCTCCAACTGACCTGTTTCTTTATTAAACTCAGATCCAAATAAATTCTCGCGATTCGTCACATTTTGGATATCAAATAAGATGCTGTGGGTCATCTTCTTTTTGTTAATTTTATAACTCAATCCAACATCAAAACGATAATAGACCGGAGCGCGTTCTTCAAAAGGACGGTCTTCAAAATAGATATCATCTCTTGCAGCTATGGAAGCGGGCAAATTGAGCGGGGTATTTCGACTTCCTCCTGCCAAAACAGCCTTTGCATTAATGCCTAGGATGTTATTTTTTCCAATGGAAAACTCTTTTCCGCCCAATATATTCAACTGATAATTGCCATTAAAACGGGTGTTATACCACTGGCCATCTTTTGGGGAATATTTGGAATCGTATAAGGAACCGGTAATCAAGAAATAATATTGATCCGAGAAAAATTTTTCTACCGTTAAATCCAAGCCGATATTTCTACCTCTTCCATCCGTCACTGCCTCCGGCAAACCAAAATAATCCCAAATATCAAAAGCATTCAAGACCGAAAATTTATCTGTAGGATCAGCAGCCACCGGAATATTATATAAGTACTGATAATAAATTTCTGTTTTGATTCGCAAATTAGGATTGATCGAAAAATCATGGCCCAAAACATTATGCAAAGACTTGGTCAATCCCAAATTTTTCTTGGACAGCACTTGTTCTCCATCGGCAAACTCCCCTTTCACGGTGTATAGTGCTAAGTGTTCCATTCTACTATGCTGGCCTACCGACACCGCCAATCGATGTTTGGGAGATAGCTGCCAACTTAAAGCCGCTCTCGGTTCAAGGGCCATTTTATTATTGAGGGTGAGTAAGGTATAATGAAATCCTGCATTCAAAGTTAGATTACTGCTAAAGCGATGTTTCAATTGGCCAAATCCTTCTATCAAGGCGGTCTGTCCATTACTATCAAATAGTTTTTTCAAAATGGTTTCATTTTTAGGGGCTCGTTCAAAAAGGAAATTAAAATCCTTGGTACTTACGATCCCTCCAAAGCGGAAACTATTTTTGGCATTGATTTTTTGATGATACATAGTGCTCAGGCGATAGGAAATTTGTTGGAGCTTTTCTGTGCCATCCGTAATAGATTCATAGGAATCATCCAAAAAATAAAGCTTAGTAGTAGACCGTTCATAAGACCCCGTAAGCACGGTTCGCAAATAGCTATTGGAGCCGAGTAAAATTCGATGCGTTAAGCCAATCGTTCCCACATTCTGGATTTGCTCAAAGCCTTCCCGGTCAGAAGAACTTTTCCATTCCAAAGAATCCTGGATAGGAACAGTCGCTGCCAAATTATTTCCCCCTAAACCAAAAATACCGAAGACGCCTGCTTTTTGGGTAGGAAAGTTAAACTTAAAAGATAAATCCTGATAGGTTGGCAAAACATCTCCCGTGGGATTGACGCCTATGCCTTGCAAAATGGCTAAAGTGGAATAACGATAATTGATTAAATACGAAGCTCTTTTTCCTTTTTTAAAAGGGCCTTCCATAGCAGCTTCTACTCCCAAGGCGCCTAACATAAAAGAATACTCTCTATTTTCATTGTTTCCATTGCGCATTTTCAGATCAAATACACCGGAAGTCGCATTCCCAAATTCAGCAGGAAAGGCACCGGTATAAAAATCGGAATTGCTCAGGGTGCTGCTACTCAACATACTGATGGCTCCTCCTGAATTTCCCATATCTCCAAAGTGATTGGGGTTGGGTATTTCTATGCCTTCTAGTCGCCACAAAACACCGCTTGGAGAGTTGCCTCGAATAACGATTTCATTAAACAAATCTGAGCCTGAACCAATACTTACTCCTGCATAATTTTGAGCCATCCGTGCAGGATCGAAAGAAGCCGCTGCATAACGGGAGGTTTCTTCTACCGAAAAAGTACGAGCACTTAGGGTGGCAAAGGAATTGAGTGGTTTGGTTTTGTCTTCTGTATTTTTTGCACTAACCACTACTTCCTCCATCAATATGGCGGACTCCACCAATTCAATGTTGAGCACCAATTCTTTTCCAGAAGTCAAAAGAATCTTGGATAGCTTTAGAGCTTCGTATCCCAAATAGCTAATTTCCAAATCATGCCGTCCAATGGGTACTTCTTCAAGTTTAAAATATCCATCTATATCTGTACTGGCGCCTGATAATTCTTTAGCATTAGGTAAGATAATATTTAC
>CAYQRA010000845.1:0-3145 GCA_964419315.1 uncultured Saprospiraceae bacterium
GACCAGACTAGCAGAGAATAATATGAAAGTCACTGCTGACGGTTCGGTTTGTATAATCGGTACCGGACGGAGAACCATCACCACCGCTAATGCCTATCAGAAAATGGTGAAGCCAGCTAATGGAGGACTTTCTAGTTGGAATGAATTCGTTAGGGTTTATAAGGAGGATCTTTCAGCTCCCAAATACAGTTCATTGGTCGTTGGGGTCTGGGATACGCTTACGCAAGTTGGAGGTGGCAATACCAATCTATATGGCGTTTTTAAAACAGCCGATGGCCTTATTGCCGTAGGACGACACGATGAGGATGCTAATAATCCGGGTGTTGCAAAAGGAAATGATATTCCAGTATCAAACGTGCCTACTTGGGGTGGAAATAGTGCGATAGGGCAGAGCGCTATTTTGGTTCATTATGCAGCTCCTGAAATAGCTAATCCTAATGATTCTCCTGTTACGATTATAAGTTCTTTTTTTGAAAATAATTCTCCAATTGAGGTGAGTCTATATCCGAATCCAAACAATGGGCAGTTGACGATCTTTAGCCCGGCATTTGCCAAAGAAAAGGTAAGCCTAGTACTCCGAAATATTTGGGGACAGGAGATCCAGAGACTGAATAGCTACTTCTCTGAACAAATTGAACTGACCCTTGATGGCCCATCCGGCCTATACTTTTTAGAAATTAGCAAAGGGAAGAACAAATCGTTTTTCAAAGTGATCAAAGAATAAGGCATTGGATCAAGGAGTTGAATAGGATAAACGCTATTACCCCAGCTCCATTTTAAATTTTTCAGAAAATAAATGGATAGAGTTCTTCAGCAACTTTACTCCACCAACATTGCCTCTTCCAGAGGTACCGTCGTTTCCAACTCCGCCACCACCGCCTCAAAAAATCCCAGTGTCTGCGACATCGAATAATCTCCCGATCGACCATATTTCGGATTGGCAGAATTTTTTACAATCACCAAATCCTTCTTGGGATAAATATAGATAAACTGATTATAAACACCTCTGGCCAAAAAAGCACCATCGGCATCTTCTGGAATCCACCATTGATAACCATATCCAAAATTGGATTTGTACTTTGAACTCGGTCCGGGCATGACATGCGGGGCATCCGGTGTAATGGAATCTTCGATCCATTGAGCAGGGATAATCTGTTGGCCATTGAATTGGCCCTGGTTCAACATCAGCTGTCCAAAGCGGGCATAATCTCTTAAGGTAACATTTAGGCCACCCAATGCGACTTCCATGCCTTCATTATCACTGATCCACTGTGCATCGTGTTCCATCCCAATCGGGTGCCAGATTTTTTCTTCCAGATAAGAAGACAAAGATTGCCCCGTTACTCTTTTCAATAGCATGCCCAAAACTTGGGTATCAATACTGACATAATGATTCACCGTTCCGGGTGGTTTTTCATTGACCAGACTGGCACAAAAATCATCCAAAGAACTGCCCAGTGCAAAACTTCGTCCAAAGCGATTGATATCAGAATAGAAATCTACATAATCTTCATTAAAGCGAACCCCAGAACTCATCTGTAAAATATCCTTGATGCGCACGCCATCATAGCCTGAACCTTTGAGTTCTGGTACATACTTGGTGACCGGATCTTCGATACTTGCAAACTTTCCTTCTTCCAGTGCAATTCCCAAAAGCGCAGAGACAAAAGATTTGGCCACCGACCAAGAAATATGCGTTTGGGTTTCTGAATGCCCTAGGTAGTAGGATTCATGTTTGATCGAATCTTGGTGTAATATCAGCAATCCAGTCGTCCAAGTATCTTTTAGGTATTTACTTGTCGACATATCATGGTCGCCATAGCTAATGCTTTTTGGTAAGTCCATTTGTCCTTTCGTAAAATGATGGGGTGAGCCCGATGCTTTGATCGTATTAACAGGAAAGGCTTCCTCCATCGTCAAAAAATTATTGATAATGTATTCTGCCTCAAAAAGAGAATTGACATGCAATAACCTTTCGATGCGCTGATAATTAAAAGCCGCGACCAAAAGTAAAAGGCCAATTAGTCCTAGTAAGCCATAGCCGAGTCGTTTTACATTTTTATGCATGTTTATTTGGTTTTATTGATTCTCAAGGTATCATTTTTTTTCTTTTTCTTAGGCTTGCGATTTGAATTAATAGTCTACAGCGATTCGTACTCTTCCTTTATGAAGTCGAAAGGTTCGGTATTTCCCATTGACTTGGAAGTTAACGATATTAGAATGATTGTATACTTCCTCAATGAGGCAAGTGTTTTTTAATTGTATATGACGAATTACTTCCTTGGGTTGAAATTGGGAGGACAATTTTAGTTTATAGAAATACTCATTCGTCGAGATTTCTTGCAGCGTGAAATTTATTTTTTGATCATTCACTAATAGATAGAAATGTTCGTCTAAGTAGTTTTGAATAAAACCATCTTCTACCGTGAGTTCGATTTTTTTACCTTCCTGTTTATAAAACAGATTTTCTAGATTTTCTTTATCCATTTTTATCGCTAAGGTCAGTCCTTCCTTTTCTTGGTTGACTTCAAAATTGGCCATTACAAAATCATGGTCAAGAGCAAAGAATTGCAATAAGAATAGAAATAGAAGCATAAGGATTTAAAAATTTATTTTTTTAATGAATAGACGCTTACTGGTGCTAAATGATTTCATTTGGTCAAAATAGATTAAAGTAACACCTGATTGTAAATACCAGAGTTTTAGTGTTTGAATATTACTTTATTTTCGTAGAAAATAAAGTAATAACTCTGCGAGATCAGCGAAATCTGCGGGAGACCCCTTTTACTTTGATTTTCTCTTTGAATACCTAACCAAATGAAATCACCTTGAACCCGCTTACTTATTTTACAACTACTATTTTTTTAGTCGCAATGGCTCCATACTTGTTATGGATAAAAACGAAATATAGGTTAGCGGGTAAATCTTTTAGCTTTAGCGCCAATTGTTTCCCCTTTCTAATCTCTATGCGTTCTGATTGAAGACTTTGTCCGCTAACATCCACAATAGAAATCTGGAGCAGCTCATCCCAGTCTCGATCGGATTCTACTGAAATGGATTGTTCCTTTCTGTCATGTAAAATATTCAAGACTTGTACTTCGGTTTTTTCTACCGCTTTGATATTGGAATATTCATATTCGCCCGT
>CAYQRA010000846.1:0-3144 GCA_964419315.1 uncultured Saprospiraceae bacterium
AACATTGGATCAATAAGGACAACGAATATCCCTATGAGGAGGTCAATCGTTTTGATTGGATTCGGGGACATCACGTGGGAGGGCGATCCATCATGTGGGGGAGACATTGTTACCGTTGGAGTGATATTGATTTTACGGCCAATGCAAAAGAAGGTATTGCGGTAGACTGGCCTATCCGTTACAAAGACATAGAACCTTGGTATGATTATGTGGAAACCTTTGTGGGTATTGCAGGACAGAAAGAAGGATTAAAGCAAGTTCCAGATGGAAAATTTTTACCTCCCTTTAAACTTAACTGTGTTGAACAACACATGCGGGAAAAAGTAAAAGCCGTTTACCCAGAACGAATTATCACGCCAGGTCGCGTTGCCAATTTATCCGTATACAAACCCGAAATCCACAAAGGAACCCGTGGTCAATGTCAGACTCGAAATCGTTGTGTTCGTGGCTGTCCTTATGGTGCTTATTTTAGTAGTCTATCTGCTACCTTACCGGTTGCCGAAGCCACTGGAAATCTATGGATGCGCGTAGATAGTATAGTTCAAGAAATCGTCTATGATAAAAATACCGGTAAAGCAAGTGGGGTAAGAATCAAGGATACTAAGACCGGAGAGGAACAAGTGTTTTTTGCACGGATTATTTTTTGTAATGCCAGCACGGTTGGAACTACTGCGATCCTACTTAATAGCCGCTCCGAATCTTTTCCAAACGGCCTAGGGAATAGCAGTGGAGAACTTGGACATAATATGATGGACCATCATTATGGCATGGGTATTTCTGCTAGAGCAGAAGGGTTTGAGGATACCTATTATAAAGGCAGAAAACCAGTTGGATTCTATATTCCCCGATTTAGAAATATTGACAAAGCCACCAAACGGAAAGACTATCTTCGTGGTTTTGGTTATCAAGGAGAAGCTATGCGTGGAAATTATGATGAACCCAATGCTATTGGTGCACCACTAAAGGAAAACCTTTTTAAACCAGGACCTTATCGTGTCAATATGACTTGTTTTGGGGAGATACTACCTTACCATGATAACAAGATGTTTTTGAATTTTGAAAAACAAGATCCCTTTGGTATGCCCATGATCGTATTTGATGCTACCTTAAAAGAAAATGAGCGAAAATTACGATTGGATGGTGTTGCTTGTGGAGAGGAAATGATGGAAGCAGCAGGTTTTAAAGATATCAAATCCTATAATGATCCAACGGCCGTAGGTGCTTGTATCCACGAAATGGGCACGGCCAGAATGGGACGAAGTAAAAAGACGAGCGTACTAAATAAGTGGAATCAAATGCATGAAGTACCGAATGTTTTTGTCACAGATGGTTCTTGTATGACCAGTGCTGGGACCCAAAATCCGAGTATCACGTACATGGCGCTTACCGCTCGTGCAGTTGATTATGCAGATAAACAAGTTAAGGCTGGCGTTCTTTAAAATATTAATCGGTTATAATCATTCCTTGGAGTACTTGATTAAGGGAGCCAATAGCTTTACCAATGTCCCAATTTTCTTTATTACGAGGTTCGACGTAATTTGAAATACTGCGAATCTGAAAAAAGGGAGTGCTTGTGATTAAGGAGGCATAATGGACGGCGGCACCTTCCATGCTTTCTAAATCAGCTGGGTATTTATTTTGAATTTTTGCGATACTGGCAGCGGTTCCATGTACTTTTTGGACGGTAATGGCC
Source organism: uncultured Saprospiraceae bacterium (assembly GCA_964419315.1). Taxonomy (GTDB): domain Bacteria; phylum Bacteroidota; class Bacteroidia; order Chitinophagales; family Saprospiraceae; genus CALLVY01. The sequence goes on from CAYQRA010000846.1 coordinate 1,694, forward strand.
GTAGCTGTTGGTAAGAAGTTTTGATCGGCAGCGGCAGGATTTATTAGCCAACCATTTTGATAAGGTGGCGTATTGGGTGCAGGCATTTCTAATTCGAAAACATCTACAAATTTTCCATCCGCTTCTTCTACTCCTAAATCTCCGAATCGATCCTTTGCTATTAACAATACATCTCCTATTTTATGTTTTTTAGAAAAACTTCCTGCAATTCCTGCGTTGATGAGTAAGTTTGTTTTTATTTGCGTCAGATAATGTCCAAGGGCAAAAGCGGTAGCAGTCGTACCAACCCCAGTGACTAAAATCTGAATAGTGGTTTCTCCTTTGGTGAAAGTTAGTTGGTCTTTGGTTTGAAAATTATCGGCTAAAAATTGACGAGTAGGTTCGATCTCAAAGAGGGTAGCAGCGACGATGGTTAGATGCATGAATTATATGGTTGATCAATGGTATAATCAAAAAAATTATCTTTTCTTTATCGGTACAGAATTCTTCAATCCATAACGAATTCCAATGCCAGGACTTAAGCCCAACACTTGATGGTAAGTAGTCGCAATATCAATATTAAATTGGTCGTTGATTCGAAAACCAAGACCGAAAGTAGCAAGTGTTGGATTGGCAGCACCGCCTACACGAAGACTTACTACGGAGTGAATATGATATTCAATGCCAGCACGAACCGAGAGATCTGTATCTATACCTTTTTCAACCTCTCCATTGAAGGTTACTTTTTTTGATGGATGGTAGCTAAAACCAATTCCTAATAAACCGGGGACATCTTCCTCGTCCGTAAGGGTTACCCGCATGGGGCTATAGATTCGACCACCGACCGTCAATTCTTTATTGATGGGCGCAACGAACCCAAACTCAAAAGTAAAAACTGCTGCACTTCCGTAATCTGTAATTCGGGTATTTAAAAAATCAAATTGGACTCCTATAGATAATTTCTCAAATAATTTTCTGGCATAGGATAGACCAATCTTTTGTTCATTATAATCCGTAATTCCATAATTCTGGATGGTCAATCCAAAGGTGCCTGAGCCTAGTGAATGAGCGGCACCAACGGCAAGGTTACTAATTCCAGTTCCAGCAAACCGTTGCTCTCCAAAGACAGCAAATTGGGTCCCATTTAAAAAGGCTAGACCAGCAATATTGCTAAAGATACTATGGATATCCTGGTTACTTATTCCTGTATTTCCCATCCCAACACCTCGGGCACCAGCAGGCAGCGGCGAACCGTTTTGAGCGTTTAGGGTCGTTCCAAATATTAGGAGGAGCGTGGTTAAAAATAGTTTCATTGAAAGTTAGGTTTAGAATAGGGTAAAGATAGGAAATGTTTATGGAATTGAAATATATACTCGTTTTTAGAAGATTACAAAGATGGCAGATTATTTAATTATTAAACTTACGTTGAAATATTTTACTCAGACGAAATTTTCTTTTTAGTATATTTTTAA
>CAYQRA010000847.1:0-3137 GCA_964419315.1 uncultured Saprospiraceae bacterium
AACTCCCTCCGGTCAAACAGTATCTTGCCGGGCCTCCCACTGCTTAATACGTATAATCTCTAACGCAAAAATCCTGAATTTTCTTCAAGAAGAAAATTCGGGATGACTCATGTTATTTTGTAGCATCAATACGCCAATAAAAACAGCACTCTGAACCCAAAGACTCAGAGTGCAAGAAAGGAAAACCAGGCTTCAAAATCGTTCTGCTCTTTTTTAGTTCTTTGGTTCTTTTCTAATTGCTTTTCTGGAGCACACTATTCAAGGTACATCCATTACAAGCATTACAAATGATATCTGGCAATAGGCTTTCATAATACTTTTTGGTCACTGCGGCTGGGCTAGATTTGATGTGCGTTCCTCCTGTTTGGTCGGATAGTTTTTGGTAGAGGTTAAACATTTCTACCGACAAATTGCCATAGTCAATCAGGTGGCTAAATACCGCTACACTATTATTCTGAGCGGCGGTAATGGCACTGTTTACTTCGTTTGTCTCGTTCGACAATTCACTTACCGATCCCCAGATTCTAAAAGGACAACAACCATCCAATTCCTCATCACTGATGTAAAAAATAGCTCGGCAAGCATCGGGTCTCCAATCAAACTTTTCAGAAAGGTCTTCTATCGCATTGGCACCTTGCTCCGTTTGATAACCTATGGGAGCGACATCTCCCGCTAAGGTCAAAGAAGTGCCAGCGAGCGTATTGAGGTAAGTTCGGTGCGAGGTCGTAAAAGAGGTCCCAGGAAAATTGACACCATCCACTCCTAAAAATTGTACTCTTAAATCGGTATCACATTGGAGTTGGGCCCTACTAATCCCCTGACTTGCAGCCGCACTAATGCTATCGGCAAAAGCACCCATCGAACCACTTTGATCCATCAAGATAATCAAATCAACTGCTGGTTTATCAGCATTTCCTCCGCAAGGAGTCAAAATAGGATCTTCACATTTATTGCAAGCAAAAGCGGTAACAAGTACAGCAAGGAGGAAAAACATTTTTATCTCTTTCATGATTTTGAATTTTAATTATTTTTGTAATTGTGAGGATTTAGGGTCCCGCAGATCTTCGATCTTTTTACTATACCTGCGGGACTTTAGATTTTTATTTTAGACTTATCTACACTTCAACATGGCCTCTGTTCTTCGATTGATTTCGTATTCCATTTCGTTACAGTTTACGCCATCTCGGCAATGATTTAGCGGTCGAGTTTCCCCATACCCTTGAGCCGTCACTCGTCGAGCAGCTACCCCTTTGGAAAGGATGTAATCGACTGCCGACTTGGCTCGCTGCTGACTCAATTTCAAATTATAAGCATTAGAACCCCGACTATCAGTATGCGAAGACAATTCGATTTTTGCATTGCGGTGATCCTGCAAGTAACGCACCAAGCGATCAAGTTCAAATTGAGAAGCGGGCGTCAAATAGGATTCATTGAAAGCGTATTTGATATCCAGGACTGTTCCACGGCCACAATCAAAATCATCCATTCCCAATTCCAGATCAACAAACAAAGTCGTACTTCTAGTCAAACCCATCGTGGAAGCTCTTTCAATGTCCGATAGTTTATTTTCTTTGCTACCGACCAACTCATAAGAAGCATCTTTATCCAATCGAAAAGCAAAAGCTCCTCTCCCATCCGAATTGTCTTGTTTCACTGATCCGCTCTGGGCATTGGTCAAACTTACCACCACATTCGGCTCGGCTCCTCGCGTTCCTTTATTGATGGTATTTCCCTTTAGGATAAATCGAAGATCGGTATACAGGATTTCTTTTTGAATGATGGCATTCGGTATAAATTCCTGATCGTAGATACTCGTCGTCGTCGTTTCGATACCATAGACATTTCCGGTCACGGTATAATTTCCATGTCTGATTTCTGAAAAATCTACGACTCCAAAGGTATTGGTCGTTCCGGTAGCTATAATACTTCCTTGTTGATTTACTAGGGCCACATCTCCATTTGGAATCACTTTCCCAGATACTTGATCTCTAAGCGTTACCACCACTTTATGAGCGTCATTCGGACATTCGCAGATAATACAATCCGCTTCCTTTGGAGGCAAGACTTTGGGGCGACTACCAAAAGTGTAATTGATTCCTAGATTGACTCCTACCGAAGAAAAATCCATACAGTTTCCAAGGCTTTTATCATAAGGCAACATCATGGGAGAAGTCCCACTTAGTGTGTAAGCTTGTGGCGTATTGACAAAAACATCTTCTCCATGCACGATGGTATGGGGGCCTGTATTCGTCAAATCTTGGATGGCGTCAAAGTGTACACCGAATTGTCGGAGGTAATAAGCGCCCAAGCTAAGGCGAAGATTAGAAGTCAGTGCTACATTGAATTCTAGATCCATTTTGGCAGAGATATTTTGATCGTGAAATCCTGTATTGAATAAATGAGTACGCAAGTTTTTGGCACTGTCTAAACTAGTCACCATCGCATCTCCTCCTTTCATCCAAGTATAGCCGACCATCGGAGCAATGACCAAATTTGCCCGAGCATTCCCAAGGGTATAACTGGGTCCAAGACCTACAAATTTTCTTTTGATATTTAAGAAATCTTTTTGAGTAGCTTCGCTCGTTTTGCCATCGTAAACAAAATCTGCAATTTGGATATCGGGTTGCGTTAGGATATTTGCGTAATCCGCTCGGATGCCAATTTGGGATGGAAAACGATAATCGGTGGTTAGACCGAGGTAGCGTCCTCCCTTGTATTTTAGTTCTTTAAAAGGAGTTGGAAATAAGGGAGCATCATAGCCCATTTTTGCTCCTATGGAAAATCCAGATGGATTAAAATTATTTTGTTGGGCTTGGATCATTGGAAGGCTGAAAAAACAAAAGCCTAGCAAGAGCAGAACAACTAATGGGGATCGACTATTGTTCCAAGGCGGATTCTCTTTGTTCTTTTTAATTTCATTTTGAAGTCTCATAATTAAAGCTTTTTGATTAAGAATTTAAATGGTGTTTTATGTGGTTTTCAATAGTTAATAATGGAAATGCGAAAAGGTGAACAGGTTTTTTTTTAAGGATTAAGTAGTAGGTAGTAGGTATTAAGTGGATATTGGATATTGGATATTGGATATTGGTTATTGGATATTGGTTATTGGTTATTGGTTATTGGTTATTGGTTATTGG
>CAYQRA010000848.1:0-3125 GCA_964419315.1 uncultured Saprospiraceae bacterium
CGATGCCTTCTTTCATTATGATACCATTGGTGTAAGAGATAATACCGTAATGATTGGTTACCCTTCGGACGAACATTTAGATCCTGAGTTTTATTGTGCAGACAGTCAGTCGAGAATGTTCGATAATATGTATACGCCAATTTGGGATGATGGAACAGATGGAACTCCTTATAACGACGACAACTATTATGCAGCCTACTTGTATAAAGTAGTGACCATGTATAAAGATTACATAAAGTTTTATGAAGTTTGGAATGAGCCTGACTTTGACTATGGTGTTTGGGGTTGGCGTCCTCAGGGACAAAGAGGCAATTGGTGGGAAAATGATCCTTATCCCTGTGATTATAAATTGCGTGCCCCTATTCAGCATTTTGTTCGACTATTGCGCATTAGTTATGAGGTCCTAAAAGAAGTAGATCCAGATGCTTATGTCACTCTTTCTGGGGTAGCCTTTCCTAGTTTCCTCGATGCCGTTTTAAGAAACACAGACAATCCAGAGGATGGAACAATTAGTGCCACTTATCCGCATAAAGGAGGTGCTTATTTTGATGTCATGGGCTTTCACTCTTATCCACATTTCGACGGGAGTACGAGTTATTATGACATTGGTATTGGAGATTGGGTTTTCAATCGCCATTCGGATGCAGCAGCAGATGGGCTCGAACGCTCTCAAGATACCTTGGAGCAAGTGCTTTATCAATATGGTTATGATGGCAATACTTATCCAGAAAAACATTGGATTGTTACCGAAGCCAATTTACCACGAAAAGCCTTTGGAATTTTTATCGGTTCGGATGAAGCGCAGCGCAATTACATCATCAAGACTTTTGCCAATTCGGTCATCAATAATTTCCTACAACTGCACATCTATAAAATCGGCGAAGACGCCAAATACGATGAAGCTGGTTTTGAATTTGATTTGATGGGCCTTTATGAAAATTTAAAAGGAACAGATCCCAAAGACAAAGCGGCAGTCATGACCGAAGAAGGCATTGCTTATAAGACCAGTTCGGATGTTTTATATGGTGCCGTTTATGATCCACAACGTACCGCTATGCTCCAGCTACCCAATAATATTGGTGGAGGTGCTTTTAAAGATGCCAATGGCGATTACACGTATATCATCTGGGCAAAAACGACCATTGATAATTCAGAACAAGCCAATGCGACTTATTCTTTTCCAAACGGAATGAACATCAATCAAGTCACGCGGCGAGCATGGGACTATTCCATTACGCAAGAAGAACAAAACATCAGTAGCCAAGATATTGACTTGACCGCTACGCCTATTTTCCTTTCGGAAAATCCAGCGATTCTAATTCCGCCGATTGCGGCTTTCCGCGCCAATCCGGCAAGCGGTTGTTCGCCCTTGACGGTTACTTTTGAAAACATCAGCCTAGACGCCGAAAGCTACGAATGGTCTTTCCCTACCGGAACGCCTACGACTTCAACAGAAGAAAATCCAACAATCGTTTTTTCTACTCCTGGTCGACACAACGCTATCCTTAAAGCGATCAATGATGCCGGTAGTCACACCACCATTCTCAACGAATACATCGAAGCAGAAACGCTCCCAATAGCTGGTTTTGATTTTTATGTAGATGGCCCTTTTGCTTATTTCAATATTACCATAGAAAACGACTCTACTTCTTATTACTGGGATTTTGGCGATGGCTTTGAATTTCCTGCCAATGACCCAACGCATTATTATTTTTTCAATGGCACCTATGACGTGAGTATGATCGCTACGAATGAATGTGGCTCGGATACGATTACCCTTCCAGTCACTATTTCCGCTCCGACGACCGCAGATTTTACTTGGATTTTTGTATCCAATTGCCCGCCTTTTGAATTAGGGTTTAAGGATCAAAGTACCGCGAGTCCTACCGGATGGGAATGGTCTTTCCCCGGAGCAAATCCAACGACTTCTACGCTAGCGAATCCCAATATTATTTTTGATACGCCCGGCGATTATCCGGTAACTTTAATTGTAGACAATGGCGTTTCTTTAGACACCATTACTAAAATTGTTCACCTCGAAGATGGGGCCGTTCATCTCATTGACGATCGACTTTGTCAGGGAGAAAGCCTCCTCGTCAATGGAACTATTTATGACATCAATAATCCAAGTGGAATAGAAATAATTTCGATGGGCAGTAGTATGGGATGTGATAGTATTATCAATATTGACTTGGGCTTTAATATTCCTGATTCGACTTATCTCTTTCAGGTCGTTTGTGCTGGAGGGCCGCCAGCCGCTGGTATTTATTATGAGATTTTGACCAATACCAAAGGCTGTGATAGTGTTATTATCACCCAAGTAGATTGGCTTCCGGAGATCCAAAGCTTTTATGCCGATAGTTTATGTAAAGGAACCTCCCTAGAAATAAATGGCACTCTCTATGATCAAAATAATCCATCAGGAATGGAGGTTTACACCAGTACTTTTGGATGTGATAGTACGCTAATGATTGACTTGTATTTTTACGAAACTTATTATAACCTCATCAATGATACCATCGAATTAGGAGAGACGTATATTTTTGGTGGAAATGTTTATCTGGAAAGTGGGATATACTTTGACTCTTTACAAAGCCATCAAGGCTGTGATAGCATTAGTCAATTGAATTTAACGGTATTGGACACCACAACTTCCTCTGAGGTTTTGGAACAAGAAGATTTTAAGTTTAATGTTTATCCAAATCCTTTCCAATCAAAGACTTTGATTCATTTCAAATTACCTGCGGCTGCCCGAGTGGGTTTATCTATTTTTGATGTTCATGGCCGAGAAGTTATCGGGGTATTTCAGAATGAAAATCTCGCAGCAGGAGATCACTTTCACAAACTCGCTGGAGAAAAATTATCGCCGGGAATTTACTATTGCCGTTTACAGGTGGATGGACAATTAATTACCTTGCGATTGGTACAGATTTAAAAAAATTACGAGCTTCTTACCTAGCACAGAACTTCGAGTTGAATATCATTCCTTAAGAAAGTGCTCGGAGCAAGCTAAAACAAATTAGGAGCTATCTTTCAGGTAGCCACTAATATATCCTATATCTTTTTCTCTTAGAAAATACACTGCCCTTAAAATCTAAACACGATTGTTCGCTATTACCTTCGGT
>CAYQRA010000849.1:0-3125 GCA_964419315.1 uncultured Saprospiraceae bacterium
CATAAACATTTCCGTAAACCACTGCCGCATAGCTGGTGCCTGTAGAATCTGATTTGATCAAATAAGCATCAGCGCCACCTGCACCAAAACTAAAGGTGTAACCAGCGATAGCAAAAGCCTCATCGGGGCAATTGGTAATCGCTACGACACCATCTCCTAATAGGCCACCATATCTTTTGGTCCATAATAGATTTCCACTGCTATCGGTTTTGATCATAAAAGGATCGCGATTCGAACTTGTACTATTCCGCACTTCTCCTGCAATCAAAAAAGTACCTGCTGGCGATTGGGTAATGGTTCTTGCCGTTTCTAAGCCTGGGAGTTTATAGGATTTTTGCCATTCCTCGTCTAGGTTGGTGTCGAGTTTTAGTAAGAAAAAGTTTTCACTACTTGCGTCATTGATATCTTGTTGTCCAGTGATGACATATCCACCATCATTGCTTGGGGAAAAAGCATAACCCAATTCTTCAAACGGACTCCCATAAGTTTTGCTTTGGATAATAGAATCGGCTTGGGTATCTATTTCGAGGAGGTAGACATCATAGCCGACATAACCAAAGGATCGAGTATATCCAGTGACCAAGGCTTTGTTAGGCGCATGTTCGTAAAGTTCAAAACCATCTTCTGGAAATTCTCCTCCATAATTTTTTTGACTCAGTTCCAAACCTATTGCGCTAACCTTGTACAGGAAGACATCGGAATCTGTATAGTTAATATTGTTGGTGTCTGTTCGTTGAAGCAATCGACTACCGCTGACCAGAAAATCACCAGAGGAGAGTTCGATGATAGATCGAGCTGCCACAGAATCTAGAGTAGACTTTCTTTGCCATTCTACATTTCCTAGCAAGTCCGTTTTGATAACTTGTACTCTGCTGTATTCTGTGGGTAGAATACAAGTTGCTGCAATGACCAATCCACCGTCTGAAGTGTACTTCAGGCTTTGGCCGTACTCATGTAAAGTAGAATCGCCAATCGTTTTCGACCATTCTTCTTCTCCATCAGGGCCAGTTTTGACCAGGAGGACGTCAGAATCACCATTGCTAGTACTGGAAGAACTGCCCAGTAGATAAAAACCACCATTGGCAGCGGGAAGGATGTCATTTGCTGCATCATAAGCATTACCTCCATAGGTTTGCTCCCAACCCTGGCCGTAAAGGCTAAAGGAGAGGAAGAAAAACCCTAAAAGGAGGATATGAGTCTTTAAGTTGAGCAAAGAGTGTAAGTTTTAACGTTCCTGTTTCTAAAAATAGCAAAAAAATGTGAAGAGCAATCTATTAAATCCAGCCTGAAATAGAAATTGGTAGGGTAGAATACCAAATAACCAAAGAGGATAAGGGCTAGAGGTAAAGAAATCCTTGAATTGAAATCGCGATTGGCAGGGAAATGAAAAATTGAATGAAGGAGTAAAATGGTTGTCAAACATTATCGACGAACCATTTTACTTTCCTTCTCTCCGTGTTCGCAACAGAATTCAGGGATGTCTTTATAGCTCTAAACTAAATTGTTAATCGTAAGTCCAGTGATTGCGTTAGTTGAGTACTTGTAATTGGTTTTTCAAACCTTGAAAAGTCAAAAATCATTTACTCTTTTATTAAGTTCCTATTGTAAAGTTGAATAATATAATGGCCCTGATCAAAGACAAAAACGAGGGTTTCTCGGAAAAAAATTAGGTATTTTTTTGTAAAAACCTTTATTTTAAAGTATATTTGGTTGTTTTTTTCTCGGAAAATATGCATTAATTTATGAAGAAAATAAAGCTAATTACCCTATTGAGGACTTTTACAAAGGAAGAATACAGAGAATTAAGCCGTTTTGTACGCTCTCCTTTGTACAATAAGCATGAAGGAGTCATTCAGTTATTTGACTATTTGCGTAAGCAAATTGAAGGGGAGAAGGGGCCAATTGTTCAGGAAAAGGTAATGAAGCACTTATTTCCAGCAAACAATAAGAGTATTCAGGATTTACATTACCTCAATTCTTATTTGCTCAAGGTCTTAGAAGAGTATATAGCTTGGGTAGAATGGCAAAAAGAAGAATCAGACTGGGGGATTTACTTATTGAGGGCTTATCAAAAGCGAGGTCTGGAGAAATCCTTTGTACAGAAATTTAGAAAAACCTCTAATCAACACCAAAAACAGCCTTTACGCAATGCGACTTACTTTCGGCAAAAATATCTTTTGCAGTGGGAAGATCATAGTTATTCGGTAGTCTATGCCAAGCAAGAGGATTTTGATCTGCAAAAATTATCGGATGCTCACGAAGAGTCTTTTATCGCAGAAAAATTAAAAACTGCTTGTATTCTTTTAAGTCATAAAGCAGTGACCAAAACAGAATATAATGATGGAATGTTAGAGGACATTCTTCGCTATGTGGAAAAAAAGGGCTACGCAAATATACCAGCAATCGCCCTCAATTATCACAGCTATATGGCATTGACAAATGCGGAGGAAGATGCTCATTTCGAATTACTTAAACGGCAGTTGATCGAAAACAGCGAATGTTTTACCTTAAACGAATTGCGGGATGCCTATACCGTTGCTCTTAATTGCTGCATTAAGAGAATTAATCTAGGAAAGTCTGGTTTTTTTCGAGAAATATTTACGATCTACAAATCAGGGTTAAAGTTGAATGTCTTTATGGCTAATGGGCAATTGCCTCACCGAACCTATAGTAATATTGCAGTGACGGGTTTAAAACTCAGTGAGTTTAAATGGGTCTATGATTTTATTCATAATTATAAAAAACAAATTCCCAAAAATCGAAGAGAAGTATATTTCAATTATAACCTAGCCTGTTATTATTACGAATTGGGGGATTATCATCAAGCCATGCCCCTTTTATTACAAACGGATACGGTAGATCTCATTCACAGCCTTTCGGCTAAAACAATGCTCGCCAAAATGTATTTCGAACTCCAAGAATTTGATGCTCTTGATCATCTGCTCAATAGCTTTAAAACTTTTATCTATCGTAAAAAAATATTAGGATACCACCGCGACAATTATCTGTCGATGATCAATTTAATGCAAAAACTCACCGCACTAAAACCCTATGCCAAAGAAGAAAAAGAAAAATTCCGAACCGAAATTAACTCGCGTAAAATGTCGCCTAAAGAAAAAGAGTGG
>CAYQRA010000850.1:0-3102 GCA_964419315.1 uncultured Saprospiraceae bacterium
TCTCATGTTGTGTTTATTTTTTTAGTTGTTACTAACGCCTTCGTATACACGCAGTACGAAGCGCATAGCGAGTATTGGCGTTGTATACATTGTTATACTCAGTATTTATTTTTTCACAAACTTTTCGTATTTATTTTGATGTAGCATCCGTTGAAGAACAACATCTATTGAAATGAAATATTTCACTGAATTTAATTTATAATCCTCTTTTTCGATTATTTCATAAAGTCCGCAAAGTTTCACCAATGAGTTTGCAAATCCAAGTCTTTCATAAAGGTTATAATAGGTTGATACAGTTTTTTGTAAAGTAAAAACTCTTGAACAACTTATGAATTTACTTTCTCCATTCAAATAAACATTTTCAATATCTTCAGGATTCATTTTTTTCTGTTTCCCTCCTGGTGGAATTATTTCAACTTCTTTTCCGTCAATTATTATTGGTTCATTTAAATCAATTTCATCTGCATACCAAAATCCAATTTTTAATGCTTCCCTTATTAAGGAATCCAATTTTGAATTCTTGTCAGCAATAAAAAAATCGTTATTGATTTCGTCTTTGCAAAGCTTGATTGAAAATTCAAAATATGGATTGTCGGACTCATTTACTTCTTCTAAAATATTTTTATCGATTTCTGCAAACAATTCTGAAATCTTTTGAAAGTTTTCTTTTCCAAGACATTCTTCTAATCCTTCAACATAAACATCAATCGAACTTTGACTTTGTAGGTTTAGTATTGGTATTGCAAGGATTAAAATTATTGAAAGTAGCTTTTTCATTTTTTACAATTTTATTGAGTCCAACGTTTAGTATATGAAGCGTAGCCTGCTGAAAGCGGCTAAGATCTCATATACAGTGTTAGCACCTCTATTTATTCATTTCTATTAGTTCCCACTCTCCATTTGGTTCCTTAGTCAAATACACACTGACGTTCAAGTCTTTGTCATTTCCAAGGATTTTTATTTCCAATTGAGCTTGTCCGTTTCCGTTTGAAATGCTCACATTTCCTGTCGGCATCCTTCCGTAACCAGTTATCCCACCTGTTTCTGTTATAATCTCTTCATTTTCTTCGATTTCTTTAATTGCTACTTTATATGCGTCAGAATTTTTCATTGCAGCACCAGCAAATAAAAAGGTGAATGTAAAAAAGGCAATTCCAACTCCAGCTAAAGCTAAAATCCTTGGCAATTTTGCCGGTTTATTAGGGTTTTTAACGGCTATAGTTTTGGCAGTTTTATCGCCAAGTCTTTTCTTTTCTTCACTTGAAGCAAGAACGATAAATTCAACTGGCCAAATTATGATAAATAAATTCCGAACAAGTAATCTACCAAAAGAAGGGGCTTCATTTGGATTGTTGGCATCTCTTACCATAATTCCCATAATCCACTTACCAATACTAATTCCTTTAATTGAATCTTTCGCGAAGTAAAGTAGAAATCCAGGAAGCATGACAGCTAACATTGTAGTTGTCATTTTACCCATATTATTTTCGTCCATAAAATTTGGACCGAGAGCTAAAAAGACAATTGAAACCATTAGGAATGTCATCACAAAATGGTCAAGCATAAATGCGGCTATCCTTCTTTTTCTACTTGATAGATTTAAATGTTGCTCTAATTCTTCGTTCATATTCGTTTTTTATTGGTGCTAACATTGTTGTACACGCATTGCGTAAACACGACCTGTACGCGCAATACGCATACAGACCCAATGTACAGTTTTCCCCTGAGCCCCAGAACCTGAAAGCCAAAACAGCAAATAAAAAACGCCACCCCTGTTCCCCAGGGCGACAGCAAAACATCAAGATCAGGTAATCTTTACTAAAAGAAAGCCCGGTCCGCACTAATCCGCGCCAGCTTATTCTCACTCCGCTATATCCCCCACTAAGTAAAGGTTGTTTGTCGTTACTAGCGCCGATTTGGATAGGTGTACCCCCTGCCTGACTTTGCTGTACACTACATGGTGCGATAGGGATAAGGAGTGGCAATCGGGCTGCTCTTTATTTTACTTGATTGTCGCTAGCTATTTTATTTCAAGCTTTGTTTCCTTTAACCCTTTTTTAGTCAAAAAATCAAGAATTTTTCGGGAATCTTTTCCTCCAACTTGTGCGTGATGAAGTAGCGTGAAACCGTGTGGACCTTTTGCATGAAGTAGACTTGGAAATTCTTCTAAGGTTGGAATTACAATTTTCTCTTTACCAAGCATAGTGAGCGTAAAAAGGTTTACTCTTGCTCCTTGTTCTATCAAGTAATAGGCTATTTCCTTATTACCTATATGTCCTGCTCCTTCAATTGCTTCTTCAAAATCTCCACCTCCCCAATCATATCTGGAATAAATAAGATTAGGTTCCTCTGCAAGCATGGATTTTATCTTACCTAAATCACTATGTCCGGCTACCACAAACTCTTTAATTCTTTCAATAGTAGAGATTTTGGTCCCCTCTTGGAGGGGGCTTGCCCCGAAAACAGGAATAGTTGCTAATCCTGAGAGTCCAACCATTCCAGACGTTAAAAACGTTTTTCTATCCATGATGCTTGCTGTTAATTAGCTGTAAAGTTGTTGTTTACGTATTGCGCAATGACCGCTTGTATGTGCAATGCACATATACGCCAAATATACAATTTTTGCAGAGCCTTAGCAACGGAAAGCAAAACCGTCATCTCTGTTTCCCAGGGGGAAAAGAAAAGGTCGCTAAAGGATAACCTTTACAGAATGATCAACGTATCCTCGACGTCGACCAGGTCAAAGCCATCACATCGGCACGCGCTACTCTCAATACCACCACCTTCGACCGACCCTGGCTTGGGCTGCTGAAGCTCTTCCTGATCAATGACAGCAGGTGTTGCTTTCAGCAATGGGATGGACCGCTTGGCCGGTTTAGTGAGGCCAACCGAATCGTTGGCGGGATGCGTAAAGGCGGGTGGTAACGTAGAGCGTACAAAACCAACGCCATCCTCGCCAAACTAAAAACGGCCAACCCCCAAAGGAGATTGACCGTACTTGCTTGAGTAGACCCACAAGTAAGCCCCTCGCTCTTTGAGTATGAAGCACTTAAGGTAATTCGGACTATTGAAACAGGTTGTTGGTACATTTTTTGAGGTGCT
>CAYQRA010000851.1:0-3095 GCA_964419315.1 uncultured Saprospiraceae bacterium
ATTGGGATTGTATTGATCTAGTTTGGTAAAGATTTTATAAAATCCATCATTATAAATTTCCTTGGCCTCTTCTCGATTGCGAGCATATCTCGAACACACCGTCATCCCGTAATTATAGAAATGTTGGTAAAGTCGTTTTTGACTATTCGAATCTTGCTTTCTGCAAGCCTCGATGATATTAGAAAGCTCTGCCGTGCTCATTTAATACTTAACACGTGTTTTTTGGCGAAAGGGTTGCCAAGGGGTGAAAAATAGTAAGTCTTAATTTCCAAAGATAAGAAATGAAAGAAGAGTAGAAAGGGCTTGGAAAAGGGAAATTGGGCTTTTTTAGTACCTTTTCGCGAGTAAAATGGTGCTGAAAAGCTTTTTTGTCAAAGCGGAACTAAAATCTAGGAAATCCTTCTTGGGTTAATATTTGGGTGCTAAATGTTAATGTCTACAGTCGCAACGAATATAAATAGGATGCTCCTGTTCTCCCAAAAGATCAATATTTGTACAACTAAAACTTTCGTATAAAAAACCAAAAATCACAGGAGGCATGTTTTTAAACAACTTTCCCGTCCACTGCTCTGGATTGTATTCATTTTCTACATTCGTATAATTCAAAGGAGCAAACGAAACACCTTCACTTTCTTGAAAGGTTTTGTTAAAAATGATTTCCTTATTTTTTGAGGTTGCGACCAAATGATTCGTTCTGCTATACCTTCTAAGAAAATAATGATAATCATCAGTACTAAATTTGTAACTGGCGATCAATTTGTTCTTTGGGTATCTTTTATAGATTTCTGTGGAGCTAGCTAGGGAAGGGAAATGAGAATCTGCTATTTCTTCCCAAGTAATAGGCTGGAGTTTTCCTTGGATAAAAGGATTTTGTGCCCCCACATAAACCAAAGAATGGAAATAGTGTAAATGAGCATCTTTTAGCTTTAGTTTGCCCGCTAAGTCAAAACCAATCATATAGTCGAAGTGGACTATTGGTGGTTCTGCACCATAAGGATTGATCCGAGCAAGTAGTTGTAATTCGTGGACCGGAAAGGTGAAAATCGTATCCAGCGCATAGAAGTAAATAAAGACTTTGTCGGTCTCTGCGACCTGTCTTCTCTTCAAAAATCTGGCTCTATACTCCTTATTTAAAAAATGATAATCGTTGATCTCTTCGTGCCCTAAATATCGATCGGCAATAGATAAAGAATCAGGATGTTGACTCCATGGAAAAGCATCCGTTAGGATAATGAATCCATGATCTTCTCCTTGTGATTTTTGATAACTGTCGAGGTTGTAGATTCCAAAATGTTGATATTTGGAGCTTGGAAATTCTTCTACAGCCGGAGGCTCTTCTGGAAGAATAATAAACTCAGAAGACAAAAAAGCATCAAAGACATAAACCGTGTCCTCTTCTAGTGCTGCGCCAACCCACTCTCCTTTGATCACTTCTTCTTCCTCTTCGATTGCTTCAATGATCCCCGTACGCTCAATGACTTTTACAGGAGTATTTAAAGGCCATTTACCGAGTACGGTTCCTTTTGGTTTTTTTCTAAAGTTCAAACCAGACTTTGCAGCTACATAATATAAGGCTTCACTTATTAGAAGCTCTTTTTTCTCTGTATCCAACTTCTCCATATTTCCTCTTGGAGACTTGGGGAGTTCTGATTTGGTATTCGTTTCCTGATTGCGACAAGCAAAAAAGAAAAGAGTCAGCATAAAAAGAAAAAGGAACTTATTTTTCTGCATTGCAAATTTATTCAAATACAATCATCCATCCATTTTTACTTACCTCTTTCTTTGTATAAGAAACCTCGTGTATGGTCTTCCCATTTTTATCCAATAAATGAATACTTCCTCCACTATTCGACAATTGTACACCTCTAGTTTTTAAAGAAATCGTTAAGAATGCACCTGCGTTAATTGTGATATTTCCTAAAACCTGTTCCCGCTTTTTATTGTCTTGTAACTTCCATCCTTGTAGATCAATATTGTTTTTGCTCTGATTAACTAAGGAAACCGTTTCATTGCCAGATTCTTTTCCAGCAGGATTTACCAGAGCAGCAATGATGGACAGCCCTTCGACTTTTGTGCTCGTCGTTTTTGTGCCACCAGTAGTCGGTTTGGGGTCTACCGGTGTTTTGGTTTTCTTGGTCGCCAAAGCCATTTGTACCGCCTTATGCGCGTTGACTTTTCCATAACCAAACCATTCTGAATGGCCTTTGCTATTATAGGTTCCTTTGGTATTTCCCAAAACGGGATCAGGTTTTTTATCTGTGATTTTATCGGTCGATTTGCGGAGAATATCTTTGACCTGCTTCGCAGTCAAATCCAGATTGACCGAACGGATCAGGGCTGCGATTCCTGCTACCAGCGGACAAGCACTAGAGGTGCCTCCAAAATCTCCCGTATAAATGCCATCACTAAAACCAGTCCCAAACCTTTCATTGTCTACCGTCCAAATACCTCTACCGGGTTCTTTGGCATAAGGGTCTAGTGGATTCCAGTTGTCACTAGGAGAACAGACATCGATTTCTTTTATCTGTTTTTACCCTATGGTAGCAACCAAGCAGTTTTTCAGCTTCAAATAAAGATTTTAGGTACGGATTTTTAGGTGTTGGTAAATCATATATTTTTTTTCTCTTAAAATCATAGATATATTGGTGGCTTATACCATATAAAGAATTTGCAAAAACTAACTTCTCTATTTTAGGAGATGAGTTTTTGATTAACTGTTTTTTTTGCCCTGCAATCTTAAATATAGAACCAATGCTATCAATTGCATAGATTACGCCTTTAGGAGTTACTGTAAAACTTTTTAGATTTGGTATTTTGTGTTCATATATTTGATTTAACTGAATATTCTTTATTTCAAGATGCTCTGATTTTTGCAGATAGATGTATTTATTTGCAATAAAGAAATCAATATAATTCGAATTTTGAGCAGTTGAACTAATATTAGTTAACATTATCATTAGCAAAAATATGTATTTCTTAATTTTCAGCATTTATCTTTTGGTTATATTTTTTTGATAGCAGGCAACGTCCCGCAACAACGAACGGTCGCAGCTTTTGCTGCGACTGGAAGATGTTGCATTTGTTGGTGGCTGTTT
>CAYQRA010000852.1:0-3086 GCA_964419315.1 uncultured Saprospiraceae bacterium
TTTGTATTTATAATGTAGCGCTTACGCAAAACGAGATTCGAGCACAAAGGCATTTAACCAAAGAAGTTGGAACCGCCAATTTGATTACTTATCTCCAGTTCAATGAAAACACAGGGGAAGCCATTGATCGAAAGGGCGGGGGAAATCATTGTACTTTTGCGGCGGCGGCCACGAGGACTACTTCTACTTGTCCCGTTGGAGGAGGCGAAAGTCAAACCTTGGATTGTAGTAGCGGGGGAGTTAAAGATTTTGCTAATGTAGATTTGAGTCTAACTTTTCCAAATGCCGGGGTCTATCCATCTGGTGATTTAGTCGTTTCGAGATTGGATTTAAGTCCAGACCAAAATCCTCTAGTGCCGAATACTTGTCCTAAATATTGGGTGGTCAATAATTATGGCACTAATAGTTCTTTTAGTGAATTAGAAAATCTGGTGTTTAGTGATTTGAGTAGTATTCCACCAGCGAGTGTTGCGGCAGATGTTTATCTTTTTAAAAGAAATTCTAATGAAGATGGCAATAGCTGGGGAGCCGCCATTGATGATGCAGACAACCTGAGCACAGGGGCGAATAACATTGCTACTTTTAGCACTGGAAATAGCATCACTAGTTTTAGTCAACTGATGATTGGTTTTGAAGATGTTAGTGTACCCATTGAATTATTGAAATTTGCGCTTCAGCTCAATGATCGGAAAGAAGTAGACCTGTATTGGGAAACCGCTTCCGAAATTGACAATGATTATTTTGTCATAGAAAAGAGCAAAGATGGTTCTTCCTTTTCTGAACTCGGGCGAGTAGCAGCCAAAGGAAATAGCCAAGCCCTTCAATCTTATACCTCGGTCGATCAAAATCCTTATCGAGGCATTTCCTATTATCGATTGAAGCAAGTAGATCGAGATGGCCAATTTACCTATTCTGCCCTAAAAAGCATTACGATTGATGCTTTGGCAGCACCCATTGTAGTGTACCCGAATCCAGCAAAAGAAAATGGCTATCTTAATGTGGAAAGTGATTTCTCTGAAAACTTTAGCATCTCTATTTACGATCCTTCCGGGAAGCTTTTAAAAGAAGAAATGATTGATGGAGGGAATAAGAGAATCTCTTTGAAGTCCTTAAATCGCGGAGCTTTTTACTACCAAATTAAGGGCGAACAGTTTTTGAAAAATGGGGTATTTGTTATTGAATAAAGTCTAATAAACGGCTAAGGTTTTTTCACCTCTTTTCTTTGTCGATACAATTCCTGAAAAAGCCTAAACAGACCAAGCAAAAATAAAAATTGCCCAAAACTGGCAATGATCCCATTGACCTGATAGAAAGTACTCATGTTTTCCCCATTATTTATGAAATATAAAAAATATTTGATAAAGTGAAACCCGATAAAAGATAAGCCGAATAAAAAAGCACCAATGCCTACGATATTACTTGCAGTACTGGGGAAATGTTTAATCGAATAGAAGGCAATTGCTATCTTAAGACCTATCGTAACAAAATACATTAAAGAAGAAACAGTAGCTAAAATTTCTGTGAGTCCATTTGGTGACATAAGATTTATTTTTTGATCCTTACTGAATTGACTTTCTAGTCTGGGAACTATCTTCTCCTAAAAATAGGTTTTTACTACGAACTTGTTTCTTTTTTATCCAATAAAAACAATTGATTTATGAAAGGTATCCTAGACTGGGAAAACCCCGAAGTCGTCAATATCTTTGATGAAGCTTCTTTGTGGGCGGCGCCCTTTGGGCAGTTGCTTTTGCAACACATTCCCATGCACCCCAGAAGTAAAGTTTTGGATATCGGCTTTGGAGCTGGTTTTCCATTGATCGAACTCAGTCAGCGATTGGGTGCCGAAGCACAGATTTATGGGATTGATATTTGGGCCGCCGCAATATTAAGAGCTAAGGAAAAAATCCGTGTATTGGGTTTGGAGAACATCACTATTTTTGAACAGGATGCCGCTGCAATTCCTTTAGAAACCGCAAGTATAGATTTGGTTTGCTCTAATTTGGGAATCAATAATTTTGCGCAAAAAGAAGCGATCATTGCAGAAGCTTATCGCGTTTTGAAAGTAGGAGGTAAGCTTTGCCTTAGTACCAATCCGGAAGGAACTTTTCAAGATTTATTCGCCGTTTTTGAAAAGGTTTTAAAAGAAAGCAATCACGCCGACTTAGCGGTTTTTCAAAACTATATCAATCATCGAGGAACAGTGGAAAGCATTATCACTGAATTTACATCTATAGGATTTAAGCTAAATAAAAAGATCGAATCTGCTTGCCGAATGCGTTTTGTCAATGCCCGTGCTATTTTCGACCATAGTCTTATCCGATTTGGTTTTTTGGAGTCCTGGGAAAGGTTTGTGCCTGCTGGAAAAAGGAAGCTGTTTTTTACTCAGGTAGAAAAAGAAATAGAAGCGGTGATCGCTCGCGATGGTGAATTTGTTTTGGCGATTCCGATGTTGTATTTGGAGTTTGAGAAATAGGCGAATTAAACTACCTTTGCAGTATGTCAAAAGCGATTAAGAACCAGCGGAATATTCTCGATAAGCTAAAGATTGATCAACTCAATCCCATGCAAGAAGAAGCCAAATTGGCCATTCATTCTTACCCAGAGGTGGTCTTACTTTCACCTACCGGAACGGGGAAAACCTTGGCTTTTCTGTTGCCGCTCATCGCAGAATTGGATCGAAGCGACAAAGATAATGTACAGAGCTTGATCATCGTACCTTCTCGTGAACTGGCGATTCAAATCGAACAAGTCGTTCGAGAAATGGGGACGGGCTATAAAACCAATGCCGTTTATGGGGGGCGTTCTGGCTCCAAAGACAAACTGGATTTAAAACATCGCCCGGCCATCTTGATTGGTACGCCCGGTCGTTTGGCGCACATCATGCGAAAAAAATTGTTTTCCACCGAACACATCAAAACCCTAGTACTCGATGAATACGATAAATCCTTGGAGATTGGTTTTGATGAAGAAATGATGGAAATCGTAGCGGCCTTACCCAATGTCAGCAAAAAAATATTGACCTCTGCTACCCAAGAAGTCGTGCTCCCTGAGTTTATTGGTTTGGCCAAACCAATCACTAATCACCA
>CAYQRA010000853.1:0-3086 GCA_964419315.1 uncultured Saprospiraceae bacterium
ACGGTACCATCTAGGGTAATGGTATTGCCTGCTAAAGTAGCTGGACCAGAAACTAGCGTAAAGCTAACGGGTAATCCAGAGCTAGCTGTGGCTGAAATTGTAAAAGCTGGATCTGTCGTTTCTTTATCTGAAATCGCATTAAAAGTAATCGTCTGATTTTGAGCCGAGGGGCTACTAACGGTAAAACTTCTATTGACATTTGCTGCCGCATTATAATTGGCATTTCCAGCTTGGCTAGCACGGATCGTTACCGTTCCGGTAGCTCCAGTTAGGCTAATGGTATTGCCAGAAAGTGTGGCTGGCCCAGAGATCAATGCGAAGCTAACCGGCAAGCCAGAACTAGCAGTTGCCGATATTGTAAAGTCAGGGTCGGTCGTTATTTTATCTGGGATGGCATTAAAAGTAATGCTTTGATTTTGTGGATTTGTCGTTCCATTATCGAATACCAAAAAGGCAAATTGCTCGGTCGTATGCGAACGTTCATTATCTCCCAACTGATCTTCATCTACCGCCACTTTAACATCCGAAGTGCTTAGCGGATTGCTACCATATAATACGGGCCAACCGCCATCAGTACCATCCATCGCCGCAGAAGAAAGAATTGCAATATTGCCATTATTCAATCCGATGTGCGGGTAAGAATAACCATTCGTTAAGCCATCCACTCCTCCTACAATATCTGGCCCCAGACCTACATAAAAAGAACTGCCATCCAAGGTTCCATTTCCTTCCTCAAAGACGAGGTAGCCCACCGTTTCATTGGCTCGGGTAATATCCGGATCTTCTCCAACGTGTTTTCCTGCAGCAAAACTATTCGCCGAAGGTGGGGCGGTCTGAGAAGTTGCGGAACTAGCCCAGAAAGAAGACCAGTCTGCATCATTGGCGGTCATTACCTGACCGAGAACACGTGGGTTGGTATAGGAATTTTGAAAAGTTCGACTTTCTCTTTGCCAATTATTATTTTCCGCAGTAAGACTCGATGTCGCTTTGACGGCTTCCATTTTTACACCATGATCTGCTAAATTATAAACCCCTTCTTCTACTACCACATAGTCTACCGTGTAGCCACTTAAACTTTGATTGGAAGGGTTTTGCACTTTGAGTTGAAAAGAGTTCGCCCCTGCATTTCGCACCCTTGCAACTGCGGGCGCTTGTGAATTACTGTTCAATCGAACGGTGGCAACGACTACTGGAGAAACATATGTTTTCGATAAATTAATCGTTTGCCAATTACTAGTGACTCCCGTCGCTATCGCTGTTTCGGCCACCAAGGTACTCGGCGGTGTTTCAACAAAGGGAGAAAGATAAGCACCGGGGATTGGTCTTTCCAAAGTGTTGTTCGGCAAGCGCCATCCTACTGCCAAATTATCTCCACCTGCCCCTTCTTTCATCAAAGCTTCGATATAATATTTTTCGTCTTTTTGTAAAAATATTTGACTCGATTGTTGTTCTGGAAATTTATCCCAAACCCGAGGATTAGTCCAACCGGGGACAGAAGCAATCAAAGATTTATTCGCAGGATCATCATTGGTACTCAAATAAAGTTCCCCATTATCATCACTAGAAATCCAAAAGGTGTACGTTCCGGTTTGGGGAGCGCAGAAATAACCTCTGACTCTGACGCCATAATCTTCAGCGGTGTTGGCTGGAATCTCAAAAATATTGAGATTTGTGGTCGCATCTGGAGGAGTATTTAAAGGAATATCAGGAATAGAAAATCCCGGAATGTTTGTCCAAGTTTCCTGCGTGATAGAACCAGAAGCAGTACAAGTAGGTGGCGCCCCTTGATTGACTTCAAAACTTTGTTCCACTGGTAAAGCCGGAGCAAAAGAAGCATTCCCCGATTGTATGGCTCGAAGAACGACGGTGCCCGGAATTCCCTGCAAGGTTAAGAGTCCATTGGTGATACTTGCTGGGCCTTCTGCTACAAAAACAGAAACGGGTAAACCAGAACTCGCCGTTGCACTAACATTAAAAGCAGGATCAGTGACTAGCTTATCTGGTAAGCCCGCAAAATTTATAGTTTGGTTGGTTCCTGAACAATTAGGAAAAATATCTTTAAAGTAGACCGCAGATAAACCTCCGGCATCTGTCACTTTTAGACTCACCCGATACCAATAGGTCGCTCCGTCACAGCCGATAGGCGATAAGATGGTAGAAGTGGAAGGACTATTATCGACGGGCTCTGCATGATTGTGATCGTTGTGAAAAAGTGCGGTGGTCCATTCCCAAGTCAATTGACTGCTGTTGTGTTCGGCATCATTGACGACTGCATTGAGGTTGAGATTGGAGGAGGTGTTGGGATTAAAAGAGTTGATATTATCAAGACTGGTAGAGACAATATTTGGAGGCGTATTATTGAGAGAAATCGTGGTGGTGGATTGTCCGGTATTTCCTTCATTGTCGGTGACGATAAGCGTAACCGTGTAACCTGTTGGATTATTATTTCCAGTATTATAAGTATGACTAGGGTTGGCAGAAGTACTACTATTGCCATCTCCAAAATTCCAATTATAAGATAAATTTTGATATTCTGGATCGAAAGATTGGTCGCCCGTAAACTGGACGGTCATTGGACTTGGACCATAATCCTGATTGGTCAAAATTTTTGCAATAGGATCTTGATTTCCGGTGCCATTATAGATGACCCTTCGAATTTGACTAGGATAGCGAACATAGAAAAGACCATCAAAATTATGATCCGAAGCTAGGAATACGATGGGTCCTCCATTGCTGATAAAGTTTTCAATTTTGGTAGGATTATTATTGGCATCGAAAGAAAAGTGTCGAACCCAATCTGCGCCATAATCTGCATGAAAATAAGTATCATGGTATTCCGCAGGAAAATCATGGCCTTGATAAAAAACGCCCCCGGTCGAAGCATTTCCCTGAAAACTCGGCCCAGGAACTTGGGCAGAACCAACATTGACAATGGAGCCATTTACCCAAGCTCTAGGAGTTCCTGTTCTCCAATCTACTTTTGGTCGCTCATGTGTAGCGGGAGTATAATTGGAATTATTATAACCCGGTTGATAGGTCATTCCTTCAAATTTGGGCCAGCCAAAATTTAAGCCTCCTGTGTGAAT
>CAYQRA010000854.1:0-3083 GCA_964419315.1 uncultured Saprospiraceae bacterium
CCTTTTGAACTTCTATCGTCCCTTTTTTACCTTTATGAAAAAAACATGAAGCATTTAATCGCTCCCTCCGTACTCGCCGCTGATTTTACCCAACTCAAAGAAGAAATGGCTATGGTCAATCTCAGTAAAGCGGATTGGCTGCATGTCGATATTATGGATGGAAAATTTGTCCCCAATATCTCCTTTGGAATGGACATCGTTAAAGCCATTCATGGCATTTGCGAAAAACCATTGGATGTACATTTGATGATCGTAGAGCCAGAACGCTATATCGAACAATTTAGAGCAGTAGGAGCCGAAGTGATCACCGTACACTACGAAGCCTGTCCTCATTTGCACCGCACGATTCAACAAATTAAAGCTACCGGAGCCAAAGCGGGGGTCGCTATCAATCCACATACGCCCGTAAGTGTATTAGCAGATGTCCTAGAAGACTTAGACCTCGTTTGTATCATGTCGGTCAATCCGGGTTATGGTGGGCAAAAATTCATTTATCGCACCATTGATAAAGTACGAAAGCTGAATGCTATGATTCAGGAACGCAATTTGTCGGTACTTATAGAAATAGATGGTGGTGTGGGATTACAAAATGCAGAAGTTTTGCTCCAAGCAGGAGCCCGAGTATTGGTAGCTGGAAGCAGTGTTTTTAAATCTGAGCATCCTTTGGACGTTATTTCCCGTATGAAAAGTATTGGGCACAACACTTTTACTGTCTAATTGCCGTTGTGTAGACGAATAGTATCTAATATATTGTACGTTTATTCTAACACCAGTATCCTAATATTTGAAACCCTTACTGCATTCGTATGAAGTTAATTTACGCCTTGGTTTTCCTTTTCTGCTGTAACCTGACCACTATTTTTGCTCAAGACTCTGGAAAAGCTAGTGTTTTTGGCATCGTCACCGATGCGACCACCGATGAGCCGGTAGAGTTCGTAACGGTCTACCTAAAGGATACAAATATTGCCACCGAATCGGATGTGGATGGCAATTACCGACTGTCTGTCCCAACCGGAAAAGCCTACACCATCGTTTTTAGTAGAATTGGATTTAAAGAAGGCGCCACTTTTCTTCAGGTGATGAAGGAAGGCGGTCAGCGCAAAATAGATGTTGCGCTAGCACCTTCCGAATCGGATGTAGTTGTGGAGGTCACGGAAAGTCGAATTGATGACGGTGGAATGATCCGAGAGGGAGTAACGGAACTCAAATTATTGCCATCTGCAAGTGGAAACTTTGAAAGTGTGCTCCCACACATCGCACTTGGAACGAGTGGAGGAACCGGAGGAGAGTTGAGTTCTCAATATAATGTAAGAGGAGGAAATTACGATGAAAACCTAGTTTATGTCAATGATTTTGAAATCTATCGACCGCAGTTGATTCGCTCCGGACAACAAGAAGGATTGACTTTCCCTAATATTGATTTGATTCGTGACCTGACCTTTTCTTCCGGTGGTTTTGAAGCGCGCTATGGCGACAAATTATCTTCGGTTCTTGACATCAAATACAAACGACCAGATTCTCTACGAGCTTCCGTTGGATTGAGTTTCTTGGGAGGTTCGGCGCATTTGGAAGGAAGTGCCAAAGCCGGAAAAGATTCCTATCGTAAATTTCGCTATCTAGTGGGCGCTAGGTATAAGACGACTCGCTATCTGCTGGGAACACTTGATACCAAGGGAGAATACACGCCTAATTTTTCTGATGTCCAAGCCTACTTGACTTATGATTTGACCCGCAATTGGCAATTGGGATTAATGGGGAATTTCAACCGCAGTGAATATCAATTTATTCCGCAGTCTAGAAGTACGAGTTTTGGTTTGATCAATTTTGCACTGGAACTCTTTTCAGTATTTGAAGGACGAGAAGTCGATGATTTTACCACTTATATGGGAGGATTGTCGCTGACTTATATCCCGGAGCGAGACCGCAATCCTTATTTTCTGAAATTCCTAACCTCGACCTACGAATCCAATGAAAACGAACGGATCGATATCATTGGTTTTTATAGTCTGGGTGAATTGGAGTCGGACTTGGGAAGTGATGACTTTGGCGACATCGTATCCATCTTAGGAGAGGGAACCCAACATCAAAATATTAGAAATTCGCTCCGATCCAATGTGACGAATATTACCCATAAAGGAGGGATTGAATTTGCAACGACCGATTCTAATGAAGAGATTGGTAGTGCAGATAATACGCACTTTTTGCAATGGAGTGTGCGTTGGCAAAATGAAATGATTGATGATCAAATCAAAGAGTGGGAACGCTTAGATTCTGCGGGCTACTCTCTTAATTATGATACCAATTTTGTGTTGATTAAAGATTTTGTAAAGACGACCAATTTCTTACAATCCAACCGACTTTCTGCTTCCATTCAAGATAGTTACACCTTTAGAAAAGAAGGAAAAAGCGAACTGAAAGCCACCGTGGGAGTTCGGGCTTCTTACTGGGACCTCAATAAAGAATTTATCATTTCTCCACGCGCTCAACTCTTGTGGAAACCCGTCAATACCAAAAGAGATATTTCTTACCGATTGGCTTCCGGCTTGTATTATCAGCCGCCTTTTTATCGCGAATTACGCCGCCTTAATGGGGAGGTCAATAGAGATTTAAAATCTCAAAAATCAGCGCATTTGGTGGGAGGACTGACCCTAGATTTTTACATGGGAAAAAGGAGCCCCAAAAAATTTCGGTTTATCGCAGAAGCTTATTATAAGTACCTCTGGGATTTGGTTTCTTATGAAGTCGATAACGTGAGAATCCGTTATTCTGGAGACAATGATGCCACTGGATATGTAGCTGGAATAGACATGCGTCTAAATGGTGAGTTTGTACCAGGTGCAGAATCTTGGATCAATCTTTCTTTCTTACGAGCCCGGGAAAACTTGACGGATGTACAGCATTTGCAAAGGGAAGTCGGCTCGGCAGTAGGCGTGAATGTCAATACCGTTCCTCGTCCTACCGATCAGTTTATGACCTTGTCGATGTTTTTTCAAGATTACTTACCGAGGAAAGAAAATTTCAAAATGCATCTGAATTTTACGGTTGGTACTGGATTGCCATTTGGCTTGAGAGGAAATAATGAC
>CAYQRA010000855.1:0-3080 GCA_964419315.1 uncultured Saprospiraceae bacterium
TATGAACATCAAAGGGGACGATATGAATATCAATATCACTTATGTTCGAGTCTATGCAAACCGAAATGAAGCATGGAAATTACTCTCACATAAAACGGTGCAGTTAATCGCAACTCCAATTATTGAATAAATAATCCTTTTTGTAAAATGAATAAAAAAATAAAAATAGGATTCGGGATTTTGGCTTCGGCTTGGTTCATTGTTTGGGGAATGGGAGTTCTTTTGCCTTCGCAAAGTAATCAAAAGTCAGAGTATTTTTCGACTGCTGATGATAAGGGCTTAGGTACACAAGTTACCGCTGAAAATATAAATGACCGAATAGCCATCACGACGCTAATAAATGCTTGGGGAAATTTTAGAGATAGAGGAAAGTGGCAAGACCTAAAGAATACTTTTTGGCCAGATGGAAAAATTTCTTTGTCTTGGTTTGACGGACCTTTTGAGGCATTTGTTGGGGCAAGTAAAAAAATAGCCGAAGGAGGAAATAGTATGACCCACTTATTACAAACACCTTATGTAGTCATCAAAGGAGAACGTGCCATAGCAGAAACCAATGCTACCTTAAAAGTAAGAGCCCCATTGAAATTCTATGAAGTAGATATTACCAGTCAAATCAGATTTTATGATTTTTTAGAAAAACGAAATGGAGAGTGGAAGATTTCGAAGCGAGTCGGTATCTACGAAAATGACAGAATGGATCCTGTATCTCCTTCCAGCTTGTTTTACTTAAACAGCTTCTTTGTAGATGCCCGATCAAAATTAAACAAGACGCCGCCTTCCTCTAAATATCTAGCTTATCTTCTGAGTAAGAAAGGACTTAAGTTGAAAGAAAATATAGTAGAGGATAAAACAGCAGAAATGGAAGCCTTGTATCAAGAGGGAAGAGCTTGGATAAATGAAACCAGTTTTTAACCAAAAAATAAAATTAAATTTTATGGCATTTAGTAAAGATACGATAGAATCAATTTGTGGCTATATGAATGATGATCCTACAGGATTCAATCTAACCATCGTGAACGGACATGTTGATGATAAAAATATAACCAAAGCAGAATTAATATCCTTTGATGAAAATGGCGTTGACTTTAAAACCTATTCAACGGGTGGAACAAAAGATATCAACATCCCTTGGGAAAGAACGATAAGCGAACGATTCGAAGTTCGAGAACAATTATTTGCACTATTTAATAAGGCAATGGATCAAGTGCTTCAAGGCCAATAGAAATTCTAAAAGTCAAAAATCATGGTCAAAGAAATCCCGATATACAAAAAAGATATTTATTCTACCAAGTCGTTAAAGGCTGGTAATTCTCTCTATAAAGAATTACAGGATATGGGAGAAGTAGTGTATCACAAAAAAAGAAAGCTATATCTCCTGACCAGCTACGAAGCGGTTACCACCGTTTTGAGGGATACCAAAGTGTTTAGTTGTGAGGGAGGCGTTGCTTTAACAGAAGCGACCAATAAAGCACAAGATTTGTCTCCGCTAAGCATGGATGGAGCTTATCATGCAAAAATTAAAAAGTGGTATATGAAGCCACTAACTCAAAAAAAATTGCGAGACATTAAAGATGAAATTTCAGACTCTTCTGAGCAATTGGTAAAAAGCTTGATGCAAAAAGAAACCTTTGATGTGGTTAAAGATTTTGCAGCCCATTTACCTTTATCTATTGTCAGCAAATTGATTGGCTATCCTGAAAAGGGGAGAGCTAAATTATTGGATTGGGCATTTGCCTCCTTTAATACGATGGGGCCAACCAATTGGAGAACCATCAAATCATTGCCCTCTTTAATCTTTGGTTTATCAAAATATGCAAAATCCCTAACGGAAGAATCCGTTGCACCTGGAAGCTGGTCTGCTGCTATGTTTCAAGCAATAAAGAAAGGGGACCTAAGCGAGAGAGAAGGTAAATCCATAGTAATGGGTTATGCCATTCCGAGTTTGGATACCACTATCGCTTCTGTTTCTTATATGTTTTGGGAATTGGCAAGAAACCCAAAGCAGTTTAATGAAATCAAGTCCAATCCAGATTTAATTCCAGGGGTAGTCAATGAGATCCTTCGCCTTTCCTGTCCCGTAAGAGGATTTAAAAGAAATGTGACAGAAGATTATAACTATAAAGGTTATGCCATACCTAAAGGTGCAACGGTAGTCGTACTCCTACCCGGAGCAAATCGAGATCCGCAAAAATATCCGAACCCCGATACATTTGATGTTCATCGAAACCCAAGAGATCATGTGGCGTGGGGATTTGGATCTCATTTTTGTGCAGGGGCACATTTGGCAAGATTAGAATTAGAAGAGTTACTAAAGGCATTGGTGAAGTATGCAGATAAGTTGGAGGTAAGTGAGCCACACTATTTTCTAAATAATACCTTGATGGGGTTTAAATCATTATCAGGAAAATTGAATTAGAAAAAACTTAATTATGAGCAATTTATTTTTTCAAGAAGAACATGAGCTTTTTAGAAGCACATTACAAGACTTTTTTAAAAAAGAAGTCACGCCTCACCTCAATGAATGGGAGGAAAAAGGTAAGGTGGACAGAAGTGTTTTGAAAAAAATGGGAGAGATGGGCTTTTTCGCTTTGGAAGTGGAGGAAGCTTATGGCGGAATGGGCCTGGATTTTTTATATACTACCATTTTATTTGAAGAAATTGGGCGTACAGGTTCGATCGGTTTCAACACGGTGATAGGCGCTCATGCTTACCTGGCCATGAATTATTTAATCCATGCGGGCTCTCCTTACTTAAAAGAAAAGTATTTAATCCCAAGTGTAAAAGGAGAAATCATTGGCTCCCTTTCCATGTCCGAACCTTTTGCAGGTTCTGATCTTAAATCAATCCGAACGACCGCAAAGCCAGACGGCGATTTTTACATCATTGACGGTTCAAAAACCTTTATTTCAAATGGGGTTTATGGTGACTACACCGTCGCTGCTGTTCAAATGGATGCTGGCATTTCGATGATCGTCATCGACCTCCATTCGGAAGGCGTTTCAAGAAGCAAATTAGACAAAGTCGGTATTAGAAGTTCTGATACCGCAGAAATTGCTTTTGATGGTGTGCGTGTTCCAAAG
>CAYQRA010000856.1:0-1386 GCA_964419315.1 uncultured Saprospiraceae bacterium
GCTTTTTTGCCCGATGCAGAGTGTGGCCATTGTCATAATGTACCCTTGATGACGACCAATCTATTTGAAAACAATGGTTTGGACGAATCTCCGGATCTTAACGGTTTTCCTGATATTGGTTACGGGGCAGTTACTGGAGACCCTTTTGATAATGGACGTTTTCGAATTCCGACCTTACGGAATATTTCGTATACCGCTCCCTACATGCACGATGGCCGTTTTGAAACTTTAGAAGAGGTCATCGACCATTATAATTCTGGTGGTGAAGACTCTCCTAACAAAAATACCTTGATTAGGCCGCTCGGCATGGATGAAGAACAAAAAAGACAATTACTCGCTTTCTTGAAAACATTGGATGATCCTGATTTTTTAGAAAATCAAGATTTTTCTTCTCCTTTTTAGATCGGCTCTTAACCACCTGTTTACTTAGCACTATTCTACGTGACTGCTACGCTTATGAATGAAGCAAATCCTTGTTTTCTATTTTGTGAATAGGAGTGGATGTCAAATTTTACCTTTCCTAGTTGTTCACTTTCAAGGACTTAAAAATAGAGGAAATAAATATGTTTTTTCTACCCTAAACTCGGCATACCTTTTGCCTAATTACCCGTGAAGTCAAAACCTAACCGACTTCAAATCCCCTTCCCCTAAATAGCTCCTCCCATAGATAAAGACCCCTCTTTAATCAGGCCCCCATTTTATTCGAGCCACGATTGTAGAAAACCTTTAAGTCTGTATTAATTATGAGAAAGCCTAACATTTTAGTGTTATTGCTACTGTCAGTTCTATGCACAGTAGCGAAGGGTCAGGAGATTTTAGAAACCTCAAAGGAGGAATATAGCCTATCCACCTTTATGTCTCAAAAGGATCGCTTTTCAGCGACACTAGCAGAGAATAAATATTTTCTCCACCTTAAATTTAAGGAGATTCCTACCGGAGCTTTATTGCAACAATTGCAAAAGCAAAATATCCAACTGCTATCTTATCATTCCGAAAAAACATATCTGGCAGCCGTTCCTAGTCATTTTCTTTCTTCCCAATTAATCAATCTTGGAATAGAAACGGTAGCGACGCCTTTGGCAAAAGATAAATTTTCTCTTTCCCTAAAAAATATCCATCAATCTGATTTTGCTTATGATGTCAATGAAACCATTGATCTCGCAATCAACTTTCAGAGAGGAACTTCTGATCAAATGATTAAAGAAGTTTTGGAGACTTACCAGATTAAAGAAACCGCACTTCGAGACCATCGAGGAACTTTAGTTTTTGGAAGCATCAAAAAAAATAATATCGAAAGTCTCAGCGCTCATCCGATTATTGCTGCATTGGATGTGGTGCAGGAAGCGGATCAATTATTAAATTTCGAATGCCGTACCGTACAAGGAG
>CAYQRA010000856.1:1396-3080 GCA_964419315.1 uncultured Saprospiraceae bacterium
AAGGAGTAAGCCCCTTGCAAAGATCAAATGGAGGTGGCCTAAACCTCAGAGGAAACGGAGTGACGATCGGAATTGGTGATGGAGGAAGCTTAGGTGATCACGCCGATTTGAGCAATAAAATCAACGATAAAGCCAATGGTACTTATGCTTCTTTTGGAGCTCATGGCGATCATGTTGCGGGAATCGTAAAATCTTCTGGCGCAATTAATCCTCGCCACCGTGGTATTGCACCCGATGCCGAGATCATTATACAAAAAACCAGTTTGATTACTTATTATGCCGAAGACTATTATAATGACTATGGAATGGTGCTGACCAATAATTCTTACGGAACTACTTCTAATTGTGGCCTGAATGGTTTGTACAATTATTCCAGTCAAGGATTAGATAAACAGTTGAATGAATTACCGGAAGTTTTGCACCTGTATGCTGCTGGAAATAGTGGATGGGAAACCTGTGGAGATTATCCTAAATCTTTTCATACCGTGTTGAGGTATTACCAGGCGGCAAAAAATGTATTGACGGTAGGAAATGTAAAAGATACTAGAGTCATTAATCCCAACTCAAGTAGAGGGCCTGTTTTAGACGGTCGTCTGAAACCTGAAATTTGTGGTGTTGGAACAGCAGTGAAGTCTACGGATCGCGATAATGGATATTGGAATGCTTCAGGTACGAGTATGTCTTCTCCAGCAGTAGCTGCTACCATTGGTTTGATGTACGAACACTACCGAAATAAAAATAATGGAGAAAATCCAGCAGGTGCTTTGATGAAAGCGATTGCTTGTAATACCGCACAAGATTTGGGAAATAAAGGACCTGATTTTACTTATGGGTATGGTTTGATCAATGGATTAAATGCCATTGATGCCATTGACAATAATTATTATGGTTCTGCTGAAATAGAAAATGGAAAAACAAAGCAGCATGATTTGCTGATCCCTAGTGGGGTAGAAAAAATAAAAATCATGTTGTATTGGCATGATGTAGAAGCAGATGCTGCTACTGCCACCAAAACCTTAGTAAATGATTTGGACTTAAAAGTAGTGGGCCCCAATAATACGGCTTATTTACCTTGGGTACTCGATCCAACTCCAGCGAATGTAGAAAAACTAGCAACTCGTAAGGTTGATCGTTTGAACAATATCGAACAAGTGACTATTGATATGCCTACTGCGGGCAATTACTCCATTAATATCTCTGGTTTTGATGTACCTTTTGGTCCACAAAAATATTTCTTTACTTATGAATTTATCAAGTCGGAAGTTGAAGTAATCTTTCCGATTGGTGGAGAAGGTTTGGAACCAGACCAGAATGAAAGAATTCGTTGGAAATCAGATGCCGCCAATACCAGTAAATTTGATGTAGAATGGAGTGGAGATAATGGTACCACTTGGACGGTGGTAAAATCTAATATCCCTTCTGCTTCTCGAGTGGTTACTTGGAAGACACCTTCTTCTATAACGGAAAGAGCTTTGATTCGAGTTTCTAAAGTAGGTACCAATATATCGGATGTTTCTGATGCTACCTTTACGGTTATGGCGTCTCCGACAAACTTATCCGCAACAGCTATTTGTGCTGGCTTGATAGATTTAAGTTGGTCGCCAGTGGAAGATGCCATTGCTTACGATGTAATGATGTTGAAAGAGGAAGGAATGGGTGCTATTGGAAGTACTACAAACAGCAA
>CAYQRA010000857.1:0-3075 GCA_964419315.1 uncultured Saprospiraceae bacterium
TAAAAAGAGAACTTGTTTAAAAATAGATAAATGATTTACCTGCCTCTGCCGGCAGGCAGGTTCACAAGTCATTGAAATAGGCAGGACGGGGAAGCCAAAATAGAGCTTTGTTCCCGACATTTTATCGGGACACTTACCTATAATTTAGTTCGCACCTCATGTGTCTCTTGCATTTCTTCTAATTCAATAGCTCCATAAGTACGATACCTACGGAGCTATTAATTGTGGAATAAAAAGAAAGAATTTGCCGCGAAGAAATTAACTTGGACTAGTCGCCAATTTGGCTTGAATAACTCGAAAGACATCTTGCTGCGTCTTATTATCAAAAGAGTTTTCAAAATAAATTTTCCAATTTGCACTAGCTGCTTTATTAAGTGCCAATATTCCTTTTTCCAAACCCTTAAGATTACTCAAAGCCACACTATCCTGAGTGGCCGCTCCGCGATAATACCCACCGCTAAACAAACACATTCTCACATCTTCAATGGTTTCTAAACCATTGATATTATTAGTTACTGCATAAATGGTATTATATATTTCCAATGCCTTCAAGATCGTAATACAAGAAGCTTCCACTGCCGATTGAAACGCAGCATCATCTGGATAATAAGAAGCCTGTGGTGGCACCAAATAAATCATACTATAATTCAGTGGATTGCCTTTGGGTAATTGATTGACATTGAATACATCAATGAATACAATGCCATCGTATTGGGGTAAATTAAAACTAGGATCGGGTTTTAGCATCAAAGAAAACCGAATGGGATCGGTGGCGGCAAAGCTATTTTGGATACCAGAAAGATTGGTTCCCGCAGCATCATAAATCGCTTGATGCAAATTTTGATAGGCCGCAGCATCTTGTCCTGCTTTTCTAAGTGCTTTGGCGAAGGAACCATTGATTCCTCCAAGGCCTACAGAAAAAACCTCTCCGGGGTTGCTAGTCCCGGCATTGACGGAAGCTACATTTTTGCTATTTCCAGTTTCGTTAGCTTGCAGGTAAAGGGACACATAATCGTTGCCAACAGGGTGATCAATCACTTCTGCTTCTACAGAAGTATTCGGAATGTAATTCGTGTTCATTTGTTTGTTTTTTTGAGGTAAAAGCTTACTCTGTTTAAAAGCCTAAAGGATTTTCAGCAAACTCCTTTTTGTTAAATTATACAAATATTTATTTTTTCATCTTCGGCAATTTCGAAAGGATCGCTCCAAACTTCATCGCCTTTGCAGAATCGCCATCAATAGACAATCGTCCTTGAATAAAAGCAGTTTGCAAATTCAATTCTCCCTTACCAATCCGAATCAAATGCTCGTCTTTTATGGTCAAGGTTACATCTGGGTTCACTACTTTTCCTTTGCGTACCACTCCGGGAGATTTATTGAGATCAATTCTCCATTCCCCTGGAATTGGCCCCGTGACCATCACCTGAAAAAGTCCATTATTGGGTTTGATAAACTGAGCATTGGCCTTTAATCCTTTTTGGATATGGCGAAAAACTTTATCTGATTGCGCCACTGGCTTTTTGGCCTTCGCTTTTTTCTTACCCGATTTCGCTTTTTTCAAAACAGCTTCCTCCAAAAGGTTGGCCTCTTCTCGCAGGTATCGCGAAAATAAATCCAAGTCTGGCATCGACTTCGCATCCGAAGTTGGACTCAAAGTAATCAAACCATTATAGCTAAAAATAGTAATGATCAATCCCATGCCATCTAGAATTGGCGCAGATCCCATGATGGATAATAATTTATGCCCATTGAGGTATAAAGGAAATTGTGGTCCGGGTACATTGGTAATCGTTGCATTAAAAGCGGGGCTATGCATTTCGGCCATTCGATAACGGGAATACAAACGCGCTGCTTGATTGGCGATTCCGAAAGGAACAGCCTC
Source organism: uncultured Saprospiraceae bacterium (assembly GCA_964419315.1). GTDB lineage: Bacteria > Bacteroidota > Bacteroidia > Chitinophagales > Saprospiraceae > CALLVY01. The sequence goes on from CAYQRA010000857.1 coordinate 1,883, forward strand.
GGCCATATTAGCCAAAGTCTTTGCGCCGATAGCGCCTTGATAAGTTTTCCCCCTTACTGTATTTTCATGAATCATCTCTACCCTTTCGATAGGATCATCAATATTGGTAGCCAACTGAACCAACATGGAGGATATCTGATTGCTTCCCTGTTCCTCTTCGCCATCTGTCCGAGTAGAAATCGGTACCATCGCTACCAATGGTTTGAGTGGCAATTTCTTTTTTTCTACCAAATACCTTCGCAAAGCACCAGAACATATTCCGAGTAAAACATCATTGAGAGAAATATCCAATTTCTTCTTCAAGACCTTTACTCGATCCAGAGAAAGGATTGCGGTATTCCATTTTCGGTGGGGAGAAATGATGCCATTAAAAGGTGTTGGCGGAGCGGTAAACGGCGCCGTCGGCAATTCCATTTGTTTATTCCTCGTCAGCATTCCAGCTTTAAAAGAAGCGGTTAATGCCTCCGTAATCAACTTAGGAAATTTTAGCGGTTTCTCGGCAAAAGACATGGCGCTTTTGAGCATCATGCTCACTTCATTGGGAAGTGGCTTGGGCTTATAAGGCTTAGGTGCTGGAAGTTCTTTGGTTTGAGGGGTAAAATCAAACAACAAACTCAAGATTCCCGCTCCAGCGACGCCATCAATAGCTACATGGTGAATTCTGGAAATAATCGCCACCGACCCCTTCGGTACCTGAGGAATATTATCGAGTCCTTCTACAAAAGTAAAAGACCAAAGCGGTCGAGAATGATCGAGAGGAAAACTAAATATTTTAGAAGCGGCAGCTCTTAATTCTTTCCAACTCCCCGGTTTGGGTAGCGCGATGTGCTGCAGGTGCATGTCCAAATCAAAATTTGGATCATCTACCCAATACGGATAGTCGATACTAAAAGGCACATAGACCAAACGCTTGCGCAATTTGGGGATCATATGGATACGAGAAGCAATGATCTCTCGGAATTTCTCAAATTGCAAGGAACCTTCAATGACGGCAACACTGCCAATGTGCATCGGACTAGTGGAAGTCTCTGCATACAAAAATGCGGCATCCAAGCCAGAAATGCCCTCTAAATTTTCATTCTTAAATTGTCCTAAAAGCTTATCTATCATGAGTGCTATTTTGGGTAATTTGGTTTTATTTATAGAACTTGTTTAAAAATGGAGGTTGAAATTAGTTGTAAGGGCTTGATTTT
>CAYQRA010000858.1:0-3069 GCA_964419315.1 uncultured Saprospiraceae bacterium
AGAAGTAATTGGCATTACCAAAGCGTATTGTACCCGAGTAGGAAGCGGTCCTTTCCCAACAGAAGAAGACAATGAAGTTGGCGAGCTTCTACGACAAGAAGGGGGCGAATTTGGGGCGACTACTGGTCGACCGCGCAGATGTGGCTGGATTGATTTGCCACAATTGCATTATACCGTGATGCTCAATGGAGTCACTCAACTGGTGTTGACCAAAATTGATATTCTAAATAATTTTGCCGCTATCCAAGCCGCTACTCATTATCACTACGATGGAAAAGATCAAAAGGAGTTGCCTTATGACTTAGTAGGAGTGGAGATGAAAATGGTTTATGAAAGTTTCCCAGGTTGGCAATCTAGCTTGGAAGACATCAGTAATTATGAGGATCTGCCAGAAAACGCCAAAGCCTATGTCTTGGCGCTCGAAAAACACTTGGGCGTTCCGATAACGATGGTTTCTACCGGGCCAGAAAGAAAGAAATTGATTTTGAAAGAGATGCAAGGAATGACGGTATAAGGTAGGACGTTGTTTTAAATTTCTATCCTAGAAAAAAGCGCACAAAAGGAATGGTTCCATTTTGTGCGCTTTTTTGTTTCTGTGAATTTATCTTCAGCAATTCATTTCTATTTTTCGGCAATGATAATGTACTGGTATTCCAAAGTACGGTCATCAGATTTGATTTTCGAGTAGCCCGCACTAGCCAAATCTTGTTCCATTTCACCAAGCGCTATTCGAGTTTCTATTGGAGGTCCCGCACCTTCAGTATACCTCTTTTTAAAATCAATCACGAGTACTTTTCCATCAGGTGCCAAACCATTCAATAGGTTTTTAAAATAAGCCACCCGATCATTAAAGTAAGGAGCAGTATTAACGATCAAAATGATGTCCGCTTCATCTTTTTTTAATTTAGGATCATCTGGCTCTACTTGTCGTGTTTCTATTTTATCTCCAATCTTTTTATCTGGAAATCGTTTCTTGACATTCTCAATAAAATCGATCGCACTAGTATCTATATCCAAGGCCAAAACCTTTTCTACATTACTGTAAGCCGCCAATTGAATCGAAAAATAACCAAAGGGACCCGCTCCAATATCCGCCACTGTCTTCCCTTCCAAATCTCCCATTTTTTGCATGACCTCAATTGGATTTTGCCAGAGATCTCGGTACAACATATAAAGATAGCGCTCCCGCTCTAACTTTGACATTGATTCTGGAGCAGGAATAGCTTTTACGGGCTCGGCTACAGGATCCGTCGGATAAGGATGTTCCGTAGTATAAGTATCCGTTGTTTTTATATTGGGCTCATTGGTACAAGCAGACAAAAATAGGCAAACCATCAGCAAAAAATACCATCCTTTTAAATTCATAGAGTCATGTTTTTCTAGACCTAAAATTAATAAAAAAAACCTTAAGTAAGTGCTTGGACAAAAATAGGTTTAAGAAAATGATCGAGCTTGCCTGTCGATGGGCTGGTGCTCTAGCTTGAAGTACGATCGTTCTATAAAGAATACCTAATTATTACAAAAATCAATCATCAAGCGTTCCATTTTTCTCCGAATATCTCCAGAACCTCCGGTATAATTATTGGCAATGATACTAAAAATCAATTCTGTTCCGCCTACCGTTGTAGCATAGCCCGCATAACTCCTCACTCTTCCCATGCCCCCACTTTTGCCATGAATTTTACCCTCTGCAAGCGTTCCTTTAAACAAATAGCGAAGGGTTCCTGATTTTCCACCAACGGCTAAGGAACGATAGAAAAGGGGGCCTATGGTTTGGTCCTTTGCGATCTGATAAAGAAAATTAGTCATCTGTGCACTCGTGATCCCATTTCGCGGCGAAAGGCCACTACCGTCTTGCATAAAAAATCCATCGAGCTTTATTCCTTTTGCGCGGAGCCGTTCCTCAATTACAGCGATTCCTGCCTCGGTCGTTCCTCGTGATTTTTCTTGTTGCCCAATAGCTTTTAAAAGCGCTTCGCAATAAATATTGACACTTTTTCGATTTGCTTCTGCTACAATATCTTTTAATCGCGGAGAATAATAATTATAAAAACTTTTTCGCTCCAAGGCGCTTCCCGAAGAAGGTCCTTTTACATTTTGATATCCGGTTCTTTCCAACTCAAAAAGAGAACTGGCTCCCGCAGTACACCCAATTCCTTTTTTATCCAAAGCACGCATCAGCTCATTGGCCGCAAAAAAAGGAGGATCGGGAATAGAACCTTTGACTTTAAATACGCCAGTTCCTATAGGAATGGTTCCTCGTACAAAACGCGTATAACTATATGGCCCGCCAAAAATATAAGCCTGATCACCACTCCCCTTTTTTGCAGATTTCATTTCATTCAATAATAGCAAATTAGGAATCTCTGGTTCTGTTTTTAAAAGGTCTGGTTGGGCACCCAAAGTGGATTTTTGTTGGAGGTGCAAAAAGTATAAGTTTTCTTGCAAATTGAGTCCCCATGCACCGGAGCCATAATAATTCCCAAGGTCTTCCCAAGGCCAACTTGCCGCACAAGCGGCTCCATCAAAATAGCTAGCATCGCCTATGATTTTCCCCTCAATCTTTTTTATTCCATGTGCCGCTACCGCCTGTACCCATTTATCTAAAACCACTTTTAATTTTTCAGCTTTATCAAAATGATGAGAACCTAAAGTGGGGTCCCCTTTGCCTTTGAGGTATAAATTTCCACGAAGCACTCCTTCGGCATCAATGCTGCCGTCGTGTTCTAAACTGGTGACAAATTGATAGTCTTCACCAAGGACTTCTAAGGCCATTGCAGTCGTAACCATTTTTAAGGTAGACGCTGGAATTAGACTTAATTGTGGATTATGGCTGGCCACCAAATTTCCTGTATTTTTTTCTACCACACTGATACTAAGTCCGGCATGAGCAAATGCTGGCGCATTCACAAAAGTGTTGATCGCTTTTTGAATAGACGACTGACCAAACAAAGAAAGCGAAGTAGAAAAAAGGAGACAAAGAAGGAAAAATCTATTCATAGTCATTATTTAATATACGGTAAGTTGTTCGACGGAAACCGACTGAAAGAAGGTTCACAAAGTAATTAC
>CAYQRA010000859.1:0-3064 GCA_964419315.1 uncultured Saprospiraceae bacterium
TATTGGAAATCTAGAATTTGATAAAACCGTAATTCTTACCTACAAACTAGCGACTGATCCTAATATTGCTTCGATCTCTCAGCGATATTATAACTGTGAAGACTCAGACGGTTGGTTTGCTGATTCTATCGAAGACAATCCAGTCAACTGGAAAAACAATGCTGAAACGCCACACACCGGTAATCGTTCTTGGAAAATTGAAGCATTACCAGAAGAAACCAGACAATGGGTATTTATGGCTAAGCCAATAGTCGTTAGCGGTGACCAACCCGTTGTTCGCTTTTTCCACTCTTACCTAACACAAGCTGGTATCGATGGTGGTATTACTCAAGTAAGTATTGACGAAGAAGGAGAAGTGTGGTTTGACACGAAAGATTATTTCCTAAGAGAAGGTTATAATGGGCCACTAGACTACAGTACTTTCGTTATTCCAAATCAATCTGCTTACTCTGGTAATAGCGAAGGCTTCGTAGAAAGTTATATCGATCTTACTCCTTATATCGGTGAAGAACTTTTCCTTCGATTCAATTTCGCAACTGATGAAGGTACCTCTCCGGTTGGTGCTTTTTGGGCAGTTGATGATATTGAATTTATGGATATGATCAATTATAATGGAGACTTGGTTGTTTCTTACGATCAAGGAGATGACATCACTACCAACGCAGAGGACATCGGAACGGTTGTACTGGGTTCAATCGTAGGAACGGAAGATTTACCAGAGTCTTCTTTAAAACTACAAATCTTCCCAAATCCTGCTAGCGATGTGGTTAACGTACAAGTAAGCAGTGAAGTATCAAGTGATTTATTGCTTTCTGTAGTAACGATTGATGGTCGAGAAGTTTTATCTCAAGAAACTAAAGTCAATGATGTTGCTCAACATGTACAGATCAATGTTGGTGATTTGGCGCCAGGATTTTACTTTGTCAAAGCGACCTCCGGTAGCGCAACTAAGATGGAGAAAATTGTAATCGAATAATTCGCATTACAAATCTAATAAAAAACCCTGCTGCGAAATTCGCAGCAGGGTTTTCTTTTGGTAGAAAAGCAAGCATTAAGAAATAAAGCTTGTGGCCTTTTAGAGGATTTCTAAAAACTATTCTTCTTCCTCTTTTTTGAGCTCAATTTCAATTTCCTCTACTTCTTCTATTTCTTCGGTAGGAACTTCTGGCTTTGCATCTGACTTTAGATCTTCCACCACATCTTCCACCTTATCACCAATCACTTCCGCTACCGCTTTCATCGTATCGACTACATCCTCCAAAGCTTCGCCCATGGTTGTAGAAATAGCCTGAACGATAGAATCTTCTTTTTCCTTGCCGGCGATAGCCGATGCCGCTTTTTCTAGATCTTCCGCTTTATCCGACCTCGAAGCCTCTTCTGATTTTATCTGCTCTGCGATCTTAGCTTTCGCTTCCGCTTGCGCTTTTTTCACCTTATCTCGCTCCGCTTGCTTCGCATCTTTTTCTTTTTGCTTTTCCATCCGCCGTTCCAAATCCGTTTTGGTTTGGTTCATCTCCCCTAGCTTCTCCTCTTTAGAACGAATCCGTTCTTCGATCATCTTCGTCTTTGCCTGTCGAATCTGCTGTTCCAATTGTCCTTCAGAATTAGCAATTTTACGATCTTGAAATCGAAGGTCATCTTTATCTCTTTTGATCGAGCGTTCCATTTTTTCAATAGCAGACAAGAGTCCTGAATATCGGCGTTTTAATCTTTCCATTGGAGAGTTATCGCCAGCGCCACCAGCACCACCCGCTTGAGAACCAAAACGCTTTTCTTTGACATTCTTAAAAGCTCCATCCAATCGCTCCCAAACTTTTGCGCGATGTTCTTTGGTAAATTTAGTATCCCGAAACTGTCGTTGCATTTTTTTCAGTTCTTCAAAAATGCCACTCAAGTTAAGACCATCCACCACTTTCTTTTCAATACCTTCTAGAGAAGTCATAAATTCTTGATAGTGGGCTTGCGATTTTGTTTTGAACTCTTCATCCAAAACAGATCTTAGCTCTTTCATTTTACTAAAAAGGCTATTGGTATTTTCTCGCAAGGTATTGGCGTGATCCCGAAAGAGATTGCGTTCTTTTACCTGCCCTTGTACTTTGCCCCAAAAACCTTTCAAGGCTTCCCAAGCATTAGAGTCATAGGCTGATAATTGTTCGACTTTATCTTTGAGTCCGCTGAGTTCGGACTCATAGGCTTCATATAATTTAGAAGATAGTACAATGAAGTGCCACTCTGTTTGTGCACGTTGAATCACATCCCCCCGCTCTACCTTGATGTCTTCGGGGAGTAGACTTTCAGAAATGGTCAACTCGCGTTCTACCACCGTATGGGTTTCTGGAAATTCCAATTCTTGATCATTTCTCCACTCATTCATCATTTTATTGGAAAAATCCTCCGTAACGACGTTTTCTGGAAAGGTATAAATACTAACTTTATTAGTATCTGGGTGTAATTGTAAGGCGACGAGGATCCGCTCTTCTTGAGCATTTGTCCCCCATAAAACAAGTTTTTTCTTCATTGTATCGGTGTTATTCAGTTCAATTATCAGAAGTACAAAAATTCATATTAACGGGTCAGTAAGTCTTTCTATTCAAGGTATCGATGTACAAATTTGCTTTAAAAATAAGGTTTTAAGAGAGAAACCTCAAGTTTTATTGCGAATTACAAGCTTAGGCGCTAAAAGAACCAACTCCAACTAAATTTTCTGCCAACAAGTATTCTGCAATTTGTACCGCATTGGTAGCGGCTCCTTTTCGCAAATTATCTGCTACCACAAACATGTTTAAGCTTCGCTCTGCCGATTCATCTCTTCGAATCCGACCGACATAAACGGCATCTTTATTTTTTGCAAACAAAGGCATTGGATATTCATTTTTCTCCTTATTGTCCATAAGAATGACTCCATCGGCCTCTGCTATTTCTTTTTTTACCTGATTGATATCAAAATCGTTTTTCAGTTCTACATTTACGGCCTCAGAATGTCCTCCTTGTACGGGCACCCGTACTGCCGTAGCGGTGATTTTCAGGCTGTCATCCGCAAATATTTTCTTGGTCTCTTGTACCA
>CAYQRA010000860.1:0-3063 GCA_964419315.1 uncultured Saprospiraceae bacterium
ATCGAAATAATAACTTATCGCAACGGGGTGATTAATGGTAGAATGATCAGAGATATGCTGATCTTGATTTTTGATCAAGAGAATCAACGCCCGCTTTTGACTTCGCCAACGGTTTCTTTTAATGAAGCGGTCGTTCGAGTAAATGTAGGAGATACCATCCGGGTTAGCCTAGAAGCAGAAGACTTGGATGAAGGACAACAAATCAATATCAGTTCTACAAGTGAGTTGTATTCTTATAGCAGTGATCCTGCCCTTTTTGATGTGACTTATATTGATGAAAAAAAGGGAACGGCGGTATTTACTTGGGTCGTGAAGTTCAATGAACTTCGAGCGCAACCTTATCAAGTTGTTTTTAAGGCCAATGATGATAGAGGAGCCGCTAGTTATTTGGAGGTGCGCTATAAGATTAATGATTTGCTTAGCACAACTTCCTTGGCACCAAAAAGGGACGAATTAATGGTTTTTCCCAATCCAACCAATAGTATCCTTTTGGTAGAAGGTTTCCATGAAGAGAAGGTCAATTATACCATTTGGAATAAATTGGGACAAGCTCTACAAAGGGGAATTCTAGAAAAAAATCAAGAGTTGAAGCTTCGCGATATTCCTACTGGATTTTATTATTTGCAAGTAGAAAATAGGAGAGGCTATGGTTTTGTGGTAGAATAGTTCTTCCTCCATTTACAACGCTTAAGAAAAAATATAGAAGAGGGAAAGGACGAACTTAGCAGTTGGAATGGAGAAGGAATATTGAATATTTATGGACCAATAATGAATTTTGAATTGGATGAAAGTTCGGAAGGCATTTTGCAAAATGACTAGGTATACCATCAGGAGCTTCCTACTAAACCCAAATAATAAAAAACGTTCTTGGAAAAATCCCTTGGTTGACTCACACACGGGATTTAGTTCACTCCGTTTATAAACCTCCTTTGTCGGTTTAGCTCGTTCCTCGTGAACCTCCTTTGTCGGTTTGTCAGAGAACCATAAAAAATAACCTTCCTTTTTTAGATTTTCTTTTTCTCAACTTTTCAGGAATTTCTCTGTTTTACCTAAAGAGTTTTATTTGCAAAACTCCCTATATTCTGTTAACTTGTTTGTAAATTGATGTATATACATCAATTATGGCTATAACTACTAATTATGAAAAAAATAAGATCATTAAAAAAAGTTCTTCCAGCCTTTAAAGTCAATATGGGTGGAATCATTCTTGATCAAGCATTGCCGCATCAAGAGGCGGAGCAAATTGATCCTTTTTTGTTGGTACATCACTTGGAACATAAGTTTGACCCGGGTACCGACCAAAAAGAGGTAGGCGTACCGCCACATCCGCATCGCGGATTTGCCCCTGTTTCTTTTGTCTTCAAAGGGGGAGTGCACCATCGCGATTCTACCGATGAGAGTAGTGTGGTTTATGCGGGAGGCACCCAATGGATGCACGCAGGTAGAGGCATTATCCATAGCGAACGTCCAGCTAAGGAAGTCGCTGCTAAAGGAGAAACTTGGGAGTTGATCCAGTTTTGGGTCAATGCTCCTGCTGCCTATAAAATGAATGAGCCGTTCTACCATGCGCTCCACAAAGATCAAACGCCTACGATTTGTACAGATGATGGGAAAGTGGAAGTAGGGGTAGTGGCTGGTACTTTTGGAGATACAGAAGGCCCTGTGACCACCTACCAAGGATTACAAGCTTTGCGCTTTACTTTTGATAAAGATGGATCTGTAGAAGTGCCGGTACCACAATCTTATAATGCTTTTGTGTATTTGTTGGATGGAAATTTGTTATTGAATGACAAAGATAATTTGGTAGCCAAAGATTTGGCTTTGCTCCAAAACGATGGCGATACCATCACGCTAAAAGCTAAGGCGAATACCCGTGCTATCCTTTTGGCTGGTGAACCCATCGGCGAAGAATTGGCGACCTATGGTCCTTTTGTAATGAATTCTCAAGCGGAGATTATGCAAGCCATGCGCGATTATCAAATGGGAAAAATGGGAACCTTGGAAGAGCAGTTTGATTAGAAATTAATGGGCTTTAACCTGTCAATTTTTTCTTTTGATATTTATCCATTACCGAGCAATTTACTACAAATGCAAAGAAGAAAATTTATCCGAAATATTGGTCTAGCTGGTTTTGCAATTGGCTTAGCGCCAGCATCAGGTTTGGCCAATTTGTTGCCCCAAGAAACAGCTGGCTTTTTGATTCCACTGGGCGAAGCACAAACGCAGATTAGACACGGTGCTTTAAATATTCCGCTAGGGCTCAAAGAAAATAGTACGATGCCCTTTGATTGGTTATTGCAGGTGCATCGAAATATCTTTTTTAAAAATGGTTTTCAATCGAGTGGGGGAATGGACTTGGAAATTATTTCGGTTTTGCTCAAAGAGGAGGAAGACTTGGAAGCTATTCAAATCCAATTGTCGACTGAGGAAACCACCGTGATGGTGAAGGATCAATTGGTGGCGCTGGGGCGCAAAGAAGTTTTTCAGGAAGTCGGAATGATGGATGAGACTACTCAATTGGTGATTGGTGATTTGTCTGCAACCAAGGTTTATGATTTTCCTTTAGCAGAAAGCAAAAGTGTTTTTGTACAATTATTGGAAGGAGCTATTTCTTGCAATGATCAGGTCTTGGACTTGAATACCGGTTTGGCTTTGGAGGCAGGAAAGGAGCTTCATTTTAAAGCCACTTTGGATAGTCGGGTTTTGATTTTGATGCGGTAGAATTAACTGAAAATAAGTGTCCCGCAGATTTCGCGGATTGCACAGAGTTTACGTTCGACCGTAAAAAAATCTGCGAAATCTGCGCAATCCGCGGGACACCCAAACACGTCCTACTTCCGAATCACCACCTTCTTTGTCAAGTGATTTTCTCCAGAAGAAATTTTCAACATATAAATGCCTTCATAAACGGTCTGTACATCAAAATAAGCAATTGTACTTCCTTTCTTTACCTCCGTATTGGCTACCATTTTTCCCGAAATATCTAATAAAGAAACTTGCAAATCTTCGGCAAGTAGACCATTGACTTGAATCGCTAAAAGGTCAGCAGCCGGATTAGGAAAA
>CAYQRA010000861.1:0-3054 GCA_964419315.1 uncultured Saprospiraceae bacterium
TCAAAGGAACCAAAGGACAAACCCTTATCCGAAAGATCTATATTCGAAACACCCGTCTCGGGGCAGTCGATGCTTTTACTTTTACCGATCTACATGATCCTGAGTTAGAAATTACGGCCAACCTCGGTACCGATGTTTCCCCCGACGACCAAACCTTTATCGTCAATCTCGACGCGAGTGATTTCACCTCCATCGGAGATGGAGATGGTCTTTTTGAGTTTAATGAAGAAATAATATTAGAAGAGCGGATACTCATCACCGCCTGTGCTTTTGACAAACCCTCCCTGCTTTCTGAGTTTTTTGTTAGTTGGGGATGTGACGGCACCACCTGTGCCAATCCATTGCCCAATCAATTGGCAGTTGTAAAAATTGAATTGAATCCCAACATTGGTCCTATTCTTGAATTTGCAGGCAATGTACAAGATCCTGATTGTTATTGTTCGGATGAACTAATCGAACAATCGCTTACAGTGGTCAATACCGATCCTTTTTCCTCGGCGAGTGATGTTTTTATTGCGATCTCCCCATCTGCTTTGTCCGGTTTTATTCCAGAGGGAACTATAAAGTTGGTTTTTGGAAATGATACCACAGAACTTAGTCCTGATTTCCTCGGCATGGGAGATCAAGATTGTATCGCGGGAGAGGTCTTCACCTCTATGACTTTTACCATTCCCAACATTCCAGCTTTTGCGACCGCAAAAGTATTTTGGAATACTTTGTTTTGTACTCCTTTAGAATGCCAATCGGGCCCAAATTCTTGGCGATACAGCTACGCCTACCAAAAAGATTGTGCCCAACAAGGAGATATTTTCCACGAAGAAGAAAACCTTCCCGCTCAAAGCCCCAATGCTTCGCTATTGTCTAGTCAATATTTACCGCTCTCTTCCGTTTTTCAAGACGGAAGCACGGCCACCATTCAATACGTCTTGGATAGCTATATCATAGATGAAGCTTCCGGTACTTTACAAATCTGTTTGTCTCTTCCCTGTGGCCTAGTCGTCCAAAATACCGATTGGCTTTTTGCTGGGCAAACGCCCGCCAATGTCAATATAGAAGAATTACCGACGCTCGACAAAATCACTTTACAATATACCCTTCCACTGGCTTTAGAAACCGATACTTTGGATATTCCTGTGCAGTTTTTATGTGCAGATTTGTGTAATACCATAGAGTGTAAAGATTCCTTAGTGACGAGTTGTTCCAACATCTGTGGGGGCATTTCTTTTTCGATTACTCCTGAAGCCATTACCTCCATTAATATAGACGACAGTTGTCCGGTAGGCTGTCAACCTAATACTTGTAGCAGTTATGCTTATGGTTATAATTGTGAGATTGATGTTTGCCTTGATACCGTTCCGGGCTATGCCGAAATTGTTGATCTAGCTTTTGCTAGAACCAACTTTGGACTTCCAGATACCAATGATGATTTTATTGCCGATCCTGGCGATCCATTTGACTTTGACAATATGCGGCTCGACCGAGCCATGACGGGAGACACGCTCGAAGTAAATTTAAATGCTGTAGTACGTGTAGATCTGCAAGACTCTACTTTTAGAAATGGATTTATCAATTTTGACTTCAAATCCACTTGTTCTTCCGCCAATTTTCCAACTTGTGATGCACCAGCTTTGATCGCGCCCGATAGTGGTTTGGATAATTTTGATAATGTCTTAGAAATTTATGACGCGAGTGAAAACCAATGGTATACTTGTAATCAAATAGAAAGAATGATCGGTGGTCCTTCCCCTTATAGTTATAACATCGCGGTGTCCGAACTCAATGCTTGTGGGGTGCCAGTCGACTTCACTTATGATCGTGGAGATTCTATAAAAATAAGGAGTCAATTTAAAATCCAATACAATCTCGCTTATGTAAATACTATTTATTACGTCAACCCCAGAACAGCCTTAATTACCGCCAGCCCTAAAATTGATTTATTCAATTCTCCTGACGAAAGAAGGCTCAATTGTGATTGCCCATCTTTGAGTGTCGACGTTACCGGTTATGGTATCAATAGTCCAGCAAACATTGCTAGTTTTATTCCGCAATGTTCCAATATCACCACTGCTGGTTATCCCGATGACCTTTCGATCAATCTCCGTTTTGGAAATTTCTTTCCTTACGAATTCCGACCAATCAGTCAGCTATTAGAATGGCGCCAAGAAGTGCACCCGGCCCTCAACTTAGTCAATATTAATATTCAAACCTTATCCAATAATTTTACCAATATCTTTACCAATACCTCTTTGCCATTTGTTATCAATAATGGATTTTACGAAGCGGACTTTGCTGCGCTAATTCCAAATTTATTAGATGAAAGCTATTCAGTAAAAATGATTTTGGAATACGAAACCGCCGAATGTGGATTAGAAGAAAGTGAGATCAATATTCCGCGATCCTTTTTATTTGCTCCGCTTCCAGAATACACCGAAATCCTTCCGGAGTATCCGGGCACCAAAAGATATTCGCAAAGACAACCGGATATTAACTTGGAAACAGACCTCTGCGATGCGACCTTTTTCAATAATCAAGTCAACTGGGATTTCATCTTCGACAATACGCCAGTCTCTAGTAATGACGAAGACAATCTAGCCGCATTTAATTGCTGGATTCGTCCGGTTTCTGCCAATGGCTTAGTCGGTGATTTTGCCATCACCAATACCCTTACCAATCAAGTCTATCCTGTTCAAAATGGCATCTTCCAAATTGGAACGCTCCGCAATAGAGACAGTCTCCAATTACGACTCACTGGAATCAATGAATCTTGTCTCGAAGAAGATATCCTTTTTGAATACGGCTGGAGCTGTGATCCTTTTATAGACCCAATTGACCTGCCTTGTGAAGTATTAGAATTGACCTGTAGTTTTCAAACCTCCCCCGGCGTCATTGATATGCAGCCTGATCCTACGGGCATCAGTGCTCAGCTTTGCGACACCATGCCTTACCTAGAAATTGAAGTATTTGACGCTTCCCTTGGAGCGGTATTTCAACTAGGACTCGAAGTTCAATTGCCTCCCGGAATGAGTATCCCTGACGGGGTCTCCCAAATGGCTT
>CAYQRA010000862.1:0-3050 GCA_964419315.1 uncultured Saprospiraceae bacterium
ATACAGCACGGAATGGGGTCGGTCATGATCCATATCGTCGGTCCACAGCCTTTAATCCTTATGTCGAAGACGAGCACCTCACCATCACAGCTACAGGCCTTACTTTTAAAAGTAATATTCAAAACCAAGCAAGAGCCATCGCTGGACACTAGTGTGTAGTCTTCTACACTGAAGTTGGGATAGCTAGAATAAATCGTCTCAATATCATCTATGGTGTAAGGGCCAAATAATTTTACGCGCAAGGTAAACGTTTCGTCGGTATTGATACATTCCGGCAACCTTCCGATTATATAATCAGGACGGCAACAATCAATGACTTCAAACTCTGCAAAAGTTTCTGTCCAAGCGATACAATTTTCTTGAGAGTAGGAGGATATTTTTAATTGATAGACATAACCAATTTCAAAATAACCTGGATACTGTTCTAAAAGATCTCCAGTATATCCATCAAGACTTTCACCAACCCAGCCTTCCGAACGGTACTCTCCAAAGTCGCCAGTTGAGCCTTTGAGTTTTCTTTTGATAGAAGAATGGTGATTGCTGCTCAAGGGGTCTGTACCATGATAATAGATCGGGTCCCCAGCACATACCAATGTTTGAGAAGTAGTAACATCAATGGGAGAATCATTGATAATAACCATAGGATCTGATTGGTCGGCGATATAGAAATCATTATTTTCTCCAAATTTGAATTCTTCTCCTATATATACAGATCCATCTGTTGCGGTCAATCTAGGTCGGACATCATACCAAGTTCCATATTCGAAACCAAGATCCAACATTTCTAATAAGGTCGTATCAAAAACCCAAGTGCCATCGCTATCTAAAGTCGCAGGAACAGAAAACAAAAAATTACCATCGTGGTAAAAATCTAGAAGGACGGAACTCGCACTATAGGGATGACAAACAGTTGTATTTCCACTGATAGAAAAATTGTTTAAAATACAATCTTGAGGCCAAAGGCCAAGTATTTCAACACCTTGTAACTCTGGTTGAATTAAGTCCAGCCAGCCTTCTAAACCAGAGAAGTGATCTAGGGGATCAAAGCCGATATAATCTCTTGCGAGTATTTGAGCAAGTGTCAATGGAATGGAAGCTTGTGATGGCGATGGATCTATGACTAGATCTACATAATTGAATAAGCTACCTCCCCAATATTCATTGACCTCTTCTCCAAAAACAAATAGATGAGTCCCATTTGATTTTAAAACATTTGCGGCATTTCTAGCAAGGCTAATATCATTTGATCCACCAGCACCATTGGTAACAATTATTGCTAAATCAGGATCGAAGGCTGTAGCTAGCGATAAGCCAGTACTCCAACTTTCGGCGGTGGAACTAGCATTATTGAAGAGGACACCATTGATCCATAAATTATGAAAGAAACCCGTTATTCCGGGAGCATAGTTAATCGTTGGAGAAACTATGGCGTTTGTATTGTCTTCAATACTTCCCATACCGATGAAAGTTACCCTATTGCCAGAGCCAATTTGGTTGTCTACAAAAGCCAATAAGCCCGCTCGAATATTTGCTCGGTCTATGGGGAACATACTTCCAGATTGATCGATGATGATGACGATGTCTATATCACAAATGGAGGGAATACTAGGATTAGGAATGGGCATGATCAGCGTGCCACTACTCCGAGATTCCAATTCTTTTGCATCTAGTTTGATTACCTTGGTGGAAGGCTTGTCTAGTGTTTCTAGAAGGTCTAAATCTTGATTCTGGTTATGGTTATGGTTATGGTTATGGTTATGGTTATGGTCAACTTCTGTTTTATTCCAAAGATCCAAATTGCTATGAGCTTGAATGTTTTGAGAAAATAGAAGCAGTCCAATTGCTAATAAAAAAAATCTCATGGACGTAAACTTTGGGTCTGGCTTTACCAACTTGGAAGTGATAAAGCAGACAGGTTAAAAAAAAATAGTGTTAGTAATTGTTGCGTGTGATTCGACTTAGCACGGAGAAATGGTAAAATCTTTTTAACTGAATAGGCCTATAAAAGAGCTTACCTTATTTAAATGTGGGGAACTGTTCGATTGTGACAAAAAAATATAGAAAAGACAATTTTTTAATCAGCACGGATAAAAGGATTGGGGAGTAACAAGATGCTTGTGTGTTTTTTTATTAATGGAAAAAATCTAATGAAATAAAACTCATCATCTAGTCTTTAATAGTGCTTTCTATACGTATTATTTATGGAAGTGTAAATGGGCCAAAATAGGAAAGGAGATTTAGTAAAACGAAAAACGAGGCTGTCTCATAATTAAAATGAGTCAGCCTCTTTTAAATTTCTGTAGTACTTATTATCTTTAGAATATGAGTAAACAGAAAAAGAAAGGTCACAACAAAGTAGTATTCAAGAACTACGAACAAAATCAGATGCGGCTATTACCCCCGATTCTAGGCGAACTCATTCGGCCCACTCCTATAGTAAGATTAGTAAGTGAAGCGATAGATGGAATGGACATGTTTCCTCTTGTCGAATAGAAAAAGCCTTAAAAGAAAATATCTGTTTGATGTGGTTGTGCGGTATGCAGCAACCTGATCACAATACGATCAATCGTTTTAGAAAAGGTCAGCTAAAGAATACGGTAAAAGATGTATTTGCGCAAGTACTATTATTGTTGATCGAAAAAGGGGTAGCACGAATAGAAGATTACTATGTGGATGGAACGAAGATAGAATCAGTAGCGAATCGTTATACCTTTGTATGGGCCAAAAGCGTAGCGAGATACAAAGCCTCTTTATTAGAAAAGATTGCTTTGTTGGTTGAACAAATAGAACAGGCCAATGAAGAGGAAGAAGAAAAAGGCGGATCTCCAAGTGATTCAGAAGACTCATCGGAGGACTCAGGAGATAAGGGTAAAATTGAAGATAGCGATTCCCTAAAAAAAACGATAGCTCGGATTAATGATCAACTGGAAGAGGAGTTGTCAAAAAGTAAACGGCTAAAAAATAAGGTAAAGAAATTAGAAGAGACCTATTTAAAAAAGTTGTCAGAATATGAAAAACACGAAGAAATATTAAATGGTCGTTCCTCCTAT
>CAYQRA010000863.1:0-3050 GCA_964419315.1 uncultured Saprospiraceae bacterium
GCCGGAGTCGCTGGATTGATGTTATCAATCAATCCTTGTTTCACCCATGATGAGGTGGAAGATCTCATTGAATCAACTGCTCAAAAAACAGGAACCTATGCTTATGCCAATACTGCTGGTCGCCCTAATGGGACTTGGCATCAAGAAGTTGGTCATGGAATGGTCGATGCTTTGGCAGCTACTATTGAAGCGGTAAGACAATTGCCAACAGGTTCCAATTTTGATCTTATGGTCAAAGACCGACCTTTTGATACGGGACTAGAACCCAATCCTGATCCTGGTCCAATGTGGATTAGTGATGACATCTGGGTTCGTAAAAATTTAGATGGTGGCTTGACTCATGAGAATCCTGAGTTTAAAATGTTTTCTCCGAATGGTGTTTACGTAAGGGTAACCAATAATGGACCGACTACTAGTCCATGTTCCGCATTAAGTCTCTTTTTCTCCAAAGCATCTACCGGTTTGGTATGGGCTAACCATTGGATAAATTTCAATGTAGGTCCCGTAAAATATGGGGACTTGATCAATATTGTTTCCATTCCACCAATTGCTCCAGGAGGAACTTATATTGCGGAGATTCCTTGGTATCCACCAAACCCTGCAGACTTCCCCACAGACATTCACCACTTTTGTTTGTTGGCCAGAGTGATTTCTCCTTCCGACCCAATGTTTAATGAGCAGATAGGAATAGGTGTTAATCCGAATGTGAGAAACAATAATAACATCGCTTGGAAAAACGTAAGTGTTTATGATTTGCAAAGTGGGAATTTGACAGGCGGAGGAACGAGTGTATTTGTCAGAGGAGTCAATGACGGCGATAATCACATTAACCTTCGATTCTGGGATGAAGGCTTTAAAGACAATGTAGTTTATCCTTTCTTTGATCGAGGAGGTTCTATAAAAGTCAAAGTCGATGATGTGTTCTATGATCGGATTGCTCAAGCGGATTTGGTCGGCGTAGAAATGCTTGGAAATAATACCCTTTCCATTAAGAAAAAAGGTGCGCGGATCAATAAGATTTACATCAAAGGAAGCGAAACCTTTAGGGCAGAATTCTTCTTTACCGTGGAGGATATTGGTCCTGGTGAAGAAGTACTTTTGGACCTTGTACAAGAGAGTGCTTACGATGGAGAGCTGGAAGGCGGAGAGCGATTTGTCATTCGATATCCTGGTTCCAATAATAATTTGAATATGCGAAAAGCAACCACGAGTTCGGAAAGTGCTTCCTTTGCTTATCCAAATCCTAGCACCGATAATTTATATGTTGATTATGAAGTCCTAGAAGAAAATGCTTCTGTCGATATTCGAATCAATAGTTTGAGTGGTCAAGTGGTTCAACGATATCAGGAAGGCTTCTCTCAATTGCCAGGCAAATACACGGTGCCTTTCGATGTGTCTACTTTAGCTCCTGGTGTCTATTTCATTCACCTACAAGTGAACGAAAAAGTACAGACCCAAAAAATAATTATTGGCTTTTAAGGCTCCTTATATTTTATAAAAGCATAAAGCCAATCTAATTAGATCAGGTTTTGAGCGTCAGCGTTATCCTCTTAGATAGCACTGGCGTTCTTTTTTGATGCCAATCGAAGTAAGCTAAGAATTAAAAAAACCTCTCTTTTATTTCAACAAACCATCTCGCTGCAAAATATCCAAATATTCCATACTCCCCTTTTTATTCAAATGCTGATAATCACCAAAAGCATCTCGCTCCGTAAGCGCCGTAGAATAATCATTGACTTTTAATCCAGTAGCTTTTGTGATTCTATTTTTCCAATCGTCATAGCCTCTCGATTTTTTAGCAAACTCAGGGTAATAGGGATTGATGACTAAATGGACTTCCGTGCCTTTGGCTTGTGCTAGAGCAACGGTATTTTTTAAACATTGGAGAATGTATTCTTCATCGAAGTTTTTATTTCCTTTCTTATCTTCCTCTACCTTCCAGCCAAAGGTGCTTTTTATCCGTTCGATAATATAAGGGCCACCATAGTTTTTCTTTTTCTTCTTATCTTTTTCTTTATCTACAAAAGTAAAATTTAATCCTTCCTCGGCGGCTACATTAGCCACCATGTGATCATTGATGATGCGATCGGTTAGCCAATTTTCGTCGGATCGATTGATGTAAGACAATGCTCTTTGAAATACTTCGCTGTTGTATCGGAAAAGGTGGGTCAGTTTTCCAGCATAGGCCGAAGTTGGTGTCTTGGAAATCAAAAAAGAATCTAAACGAGGAGAATAGGGCGAGTAACAACTGAAGCCACTACTGAGTTGATCGTTTTCCCGATCACACATGGTCACATCAATCAATAATAATTCTGGAGCAGCATAGCGTTCATAATAATCCGCCACGAGTACACTCCCCATGTCCATTGACATTCCATTATAACTTAGATTGAAATTGCGTTTTCCTGTACTTTCTGAAATGTGGGGTTGGTAAAAAATCAAACCTCTCGAATTGCCCAAAAGCAAAATATCTGCTTCTGCATTTCCAGCATACATACGGCTATATCTAAACTGACTACTGTCCACCAGTTTTCCTAAGATAAACCCACCGATTCGATCTCCCAAAAAAAACAAAATGATTAAAGCTAATATCCAGTATATCTTTTTCACATGTGTGTTTTTATAATGTCTTATCTTTTAAGGTCGCGCTTCTTCTAAAATTGAAAATAGATAAATGAGTTGGCGCCAAAAGATCCAAAGAAAGAAATCAACCAAAGTAAGATCGCAAAAGAAGCAACCCTAAAAACGGGTTGATCAATCAAAACTTTATAATAAGTCACCCGTAAATTAGTAATCTCTACGGCCAATAATAATCCAATCACTAAAAAGCCTTTGGCCACCCAAAATTGATTGACGATGGTACTCGGATGAAAGCCCTCTAGAGAAGCAATCCCTGCGATGACTTGGTTGGCAATATCAAAATCTGGCGCACGGAAATAAATCCAAGCCAAACAGGTAAAGAAATAGACCAGCGCAATGTCGATACCATTTTGCAAAAATGGAGGCACCTTTAGCGCATTGAGTACGCGCCCTAAGATTGGCCCGCCGAG
>CAYQRA010000864.1:0-3048 GCA_964419315.1 uncultured Saprospiraceae bacterium
TTGGAAATGTTATCGCAGGTAGAATTGCCAATCGGTTCGACCTTGGAGGTATTAATAGTGTAGTAGATGCTGCCTGTGCCGCTTCCTTAAGTGCGACCAAAATGGCATTGAGTGAATTGATCGAAGGGCGTTGTGATATGATGATCACCGGAGGAGTCGATACCGACAACTCTATTTTTATGTATATGAGTTTTAGTAAAACCCCTGCTTTCTCTAGAAAAGGAAGTATTCGTCCTTTCGATCACGAATCGGATGGAATGTTGATTGGAGAAGGGGTTGGCATGGTAGTTTGTAAAAGGTTGGATGATGCGATTCGAGATGGAGATCGCATTTATGCCACGATCAATGGAATCGGAAGCTCAAGTGACGGCCGCTATAAAAGTGTTTATGCACCAAGACCACAAGGTCAGGCTTTAGCGATGCAAAGGGCTTATGACGAAGCTGGTTTTGATGCCTCCACGGTTGGCCTTATTGAAGCGCATGGTACTGGTACAGGTGCAGGTGATCCTTCGGAAGGAGAATCTATGAAAATGGTTTTTGGAAAAAACAATCCAAAATTAAATCATGTGGCTTTAGGATCTGTTAAATCTCAAATTGGACATACCAAAGCTGCCGCAGGAGTGGCTGGTCTGATCAAAGCCGCCTTGGCTTTACACCACAAAGTATTACCCGGTTCGATCAATGTAAGCAAGCCGAATCCGAAATTAAATATCGATACCTCTCCTTTATATGTGAATTCAGAAACCCGTCCTTGGTTTAGAAAATCTGCGGACTTACCACGGAGAGCTGGAGTAAGTGCTTTTGGTTTTGGTGGGGTAAATGTCCACATTGCCATGGAGGAATATACACCAGAGCATCAAACAGCTTATCGGCAACACGCTCCACATAAAATGATTTTGTTGCAAGGGCAAAATGCCAATGCTATACAGCAGTCTTGTAGAGATCACCTCACTCAACTACAAGGAGAGCAAGGGAAAAAATATTTAAAGGATTTAGCCAAGCAATCTGCGACTACTGCGATTCCTGCAAATGTTGGTCGATTAGGTTTTGTAGTTTCATCTTTGGAAGAAGCCATCAAGAAATTGGAAACCAGTATCCAAATGATTGGGGAGAATGCCCAAAAGTCAAATTGGGAACATCCCATTCTTGGAATTTGGTATAGAAGTCGAGCGCGTGCTGCTTTAGATAAAACGGTTGCCCTTTTCTCTGGACAAGGAGCCCAATATGTCAATATGGGAGATCGCTTGGCCGGTGCTTATCCAGCCATCCGAGCGGCTTTTGAAAAAGCCAATAGCCAATTTGAATCCAATGGAGAAGAGGCCTTAACCAATGTTGTTTTTCCAATTCCCGTTTTTAACGAAGAAGACCGAAAAGCCCAGCAACAACACCTCAATCAAACGCAATATGCGCAACCCGCTATTGGTGCCCTGAGTTCTGGGATGTTCCAAATGCTTAAGTCAGCAGGTTTTAAAGCTGATTTTTTTGCAGGACATAGTTATGGCGAATTAACCGCCTTATGGGCTTCGGGTGTTTTAGATGACCAAGGTTTTTACACCCTTTCTAAAGCCAGAGGTCAGGCCATGAAAGCCAAACCAGGCTTGGATGCTGGTTCAATGATGGCAGTAAAAGGAGATTTAGCAAGCATCCAATCTAAAATTGCTGGGCACCAAAATATTCAAGTGGCCAATATCAATTCGGGCAGCCAAATTATCTTAGGCGGATCTAGCCAAGGACTTCAAGCCTTGATGACTCAACTGAAAGGCGAGGGAATGCTTTGTGCCATGTTGCCGGTGTCTGCAGCTTTTCATACCCCCTTCGTCGCACATGCGCAGTTGCCTTTTGCCAATGCCTTGAATCAGGTTACTTTTAGTGCTCCTCATGCTCCGGTCTATTCTAATACCACCGGTGCTGCCCATTCAAATGTGCCAGCGCAAATCAAAACGTCACTTGCCAATCACATTCTTCAGCCGGTATTATTTAAAAAGCAAATTGAAAATATCTACGCTGCGGGAGGAAGAACTTTTGTGGAGTTTGGTCCGAAAAATATTCTTTCTAAATTAGTCAAAGAGATTTTAGGAGACCAGCCTTGTGATATCATTGCATTAAATCCAAAACCTTCGAAAGATAGCGATAAGCAATGGAGAGAAGGAATTGTTCAAATGGCCGTATTGGGAATGCCAGTACAAAATTTTGATACTTTCCTAGCGCCCGAAATTGCCAAACCTGCCAGAGGAAAATTAAACGTACGTATCAGTGGTTACAATCATGTTTCTGAAGCCACCAAAAAGAAATATCAGAAAACACTTCAAACCAATAATTTTGGTACCCTACAAAATGTACCGCAATCAAAAGAAATTGAAATGACTCCTGACGAAAGAGCAATTCTGGATAATATCCAAGTTGAGATGAAAAGACTTGCAGCTCAGCAAAATCGAATTGAAGAAATGTTGGTGGATTGGAAAAACAACCAATCTAAATCAAGTTTGACCAACACGGTTCCTATCACTTCAAATGGAAATAGTAATGGAAACGGACATGGCATTATAAACGCCAATGGAATGACCAAAGTCCAGATTTCTCCCGAAGCAGTAATTACCAAACCTCAAGTGATGGTGCAGCCCAAAGCTGTTGCCAATACCTCCGGAATTTCTACTAGCCAAATAGAAGCAAGTTTATTAGAAGTGATTGCTGAGAAAACGGGTTATCCCGCCGAGATGTTAGAATTGGGAATGGACCTAGAAGCAGACTTGGGAATTGACTCGATCAAGCGGGTAGAAATCTTCGGAGCCATGACTGCCGCGAATCCTTCGATCCAAGGAGTGAATCCACAGGAGTTGGCTGAACTAAGAACTCTAAATCAAATTGTAGAATACATCGCAGGAAAAGCCGGAGCTGACTCGACAGCTACACCTGTTGCCACAACACCTGTCCCAGCAGTAGTGGCAACTTCCGTTCCCGTTTCTTCCAATGGAACAAGCAACGGAATCTCCACTAACGAAATAGAAGCGAGTCTATTAGAAGTGATTGCCGAGAAAACGGGTTATCCCG
>CAYQRA010000865.1:0-3045 GCA_964419315.1 uncultured Saprospiraceae bacterium
TTGAAAACCAAGCACTTACAATAATTCTCAACCTCCATTTTAAAACAACTTCGTTATTTAGACTACACTTCTAGCGAAATAGAGACATGATTTAGTGTTTTTTTTAGCAGATTTACGGTAAAGTGACAAAGTAATAAGGGGCAACTGCTACCTTGTATTAAATTAGTGTCGATCGGCTTATTATTTCTAGCACTAATGTTCTGCCCACAAAAAAATATTTTTATGATTCGATTTTTCCTTTTCTTCTTTTTCTTCGCTTTGGCAGGAACGTCCCTCTTTGCCCAACCAACGACCAAGACCAACAAAGGTCCTGTACTTTTGCTAAACTTCAACTATGGTTATGAATTTCCGGGAGGAGATTTAAAAGAACTTTTTGGTGCCAATTCTAGAGTTGGCGGAGGTTTTGAATTTATGACGGGCAAAGGCAATTTTATTTTTGGGCTAGATATTGGGCTTATGTTTGGCAATATCATGAAACAAGATGTATTGGCTAGTCTTCGAACGCCTAACTTTGGAATCATTGCCAATAATAAAATCTATGCGGACATCGTCCAAAAAGAAAGAGGGCTACAAACTAGTATTTTAGTTGGAAAGCTATTTTCCTTACCCGGTGTAGAAAACAAACGCTCTGGCATTAGAGCCACTATCGGTATGGGAGTTTTGCAACACAAAGTAAGAATCCAAGAGTCTTTTCAATCGGAAGTACCTCAGTTAGAAGGAGAATACATCAAAGGCTACGACAAGCTCACCAATGGATTGATGGTTCAGGAATTTATTGGATGGCAATATCTAGGAGACAATCGCTTGGTCAATTTTCATATAGGGGTGCTCCTCACTCAAGGCTTTACGCAGAATCGCCGCGATTGGGATTTTGCAGAAAGAAGAAAAATTGATGAACCTAGAACAGATTTGCTTTTTGGTCTCAAAGCAGGATGGACGCTTCCTTTCTATGTCGGACAAAAGGCAGAGGAGATTTTTTATTAGGACAGCACCGATAGCTAATGGTCATCCTCTATAATCTTTCTTTATTCTTCTACCAATGGATCATTCGCATCCTAGCTCCCTTCCATCCTAAGGCCCAACTTTGGTGGAGAGGACGCCAAGGCGTATTTGCAAAAGTAAAAAGCCAACGAGCAGCTCAGCGACCCGTCCTTTGGATGCACTGCGCTTCTTTAGGAGAATTCGAACAGGGAAGACCGATACTCGAAAACATCCGTTCTTCTTTTCCTCAC
The DNA here is from genome assembly GCA_964419315.1 of uncultured Saprospiraceae bacterium. GTDB lineage: Bacteria > Bacteroidota > Bacteroidia > Chitinophagales > Saprospiraceae > CALLVY01. The sequence continues at coordinate 1,233 of CAYQRA010000865.1, forward strand.
TATCAAATTATACTTAGTTTTTTTTCGCCCAGTGCGTATGAAATCCGCAAAGATTATCCGGTTGCGGATATCATTACCTATCTCCCACTCGACTCCAAAAAAAATGCTCAACGTTGGATGGAAGTTGTCCAACCGGATATCGTTATTTTTGTAAAGTATGAATTTTGGCACCATTACCTACAAGCCATCAAAAAATCTACAGCTCCCGCTTTCCTGATCTCTGCCAGCTTTCGTCCTCAACAAATGTTCTTTAAACCCTACGGTCTTTTTTTTCAAAAAATGCTGCGCTGCTTTGATCATATTTTTGTACAAGAAAAAAAAGATCAATTGCTCTTACAAAAAATTGGAATCCAGAAAGTCAGCGTCGCTGGCGACACCAGAGTGGATCGCGTTCTACAAATTGCCAAAGCGGCAAAATCTTTTCCACTCATCGAACAATTCGCCGCAGATGCGCCAGTCTTAATTTTGGGAAGTAGCTGGCCAGCAGAAGAAGAAATTTTAGCCCAATACTTACAACAAAATCCCACTACTGATTGGAAGTTCATCATTGCCCCACATGAGATCGGAGCCGCTCACCTCTCAGCTATCGAAAAGAAAATAGCTTGGCCGATCCTCCGTTATTCTCAAGCCAATACCAAGGCCATCGGGGAAGCTAAAATATTGCTCATTGATAACATCGGAATGCTTTCTGCCCTTTACAAATACGGAAAAATGGCCTTCATTGGTGGCGGATTTGGAGCAGGGATTCACAATACCTTAGAACCCATTGCATTTGGTCTTCCGGTGCTCTTTGGTCCGCGCTATGAAAAATTTATGGAAGCCAAAAATTTGGTAAAAACAGCAGGTGCTTTTTCTGTTCAAAATCACCGCGAATTCACCGCTATATTCACCCAACTCCAAACCGCAACTGCCTATCAAAAAGCAAGGAAGAATATTGCTGTTTTTTTGACGGACAATAAAGGGGCTACGGAACGCATTATGTCTAAGTTGGAAAAGCTTATAAACACTCCATAAAAAATATTTTACCTTTGCTTTATGTCTGAAATATCCAAAACATTTGACCGCCTTGCCAATTGCAAAATCCTGATTGTAGGAGATGTGATGTTGGACCGTTATCTCCGCGGGAAAGTGGATCGTATTTCGCCAGAAGCCCCTGTCCCCGTAGTAGATTTACAATCCACCGAAAACCGGCTCGGTGGAGCAGCCAATGTAGCACTAAACATCCAAGCGATGGGAGCGCAAGCGATTTTATGCAGTGTTCTTGGAAAAGACGTGGAAAGTCAATTATTCGTAGATTTACTTCCTCCATCTGGCATCGCCAGTCCTTATTTATTCCATTCAGATAGCCGCCCAACGACGGTCAAAACGAGAGTCATCGCAGCCAATCAACATCTTTTACGAGTGGATCGAGAATCTACCATGGATTTGAATGCGACAGAAGAGGAGGGTTTATTGAGTAATATTCTTTCTGCGATGGAGCATCACAAAATCGACTTGCTCTTATTACAAGATTACAACAAAGGAGTGCTCTCACTTTCCTTGCTGCAAAAAGTCCAAGCAGAAGCTCAAAAAAGGAATATTCCGATTGCCGTAGATCCTAAATTTTCAAATTTTTTTGAGTATAAAAACTGTACACTTTTCAAACCCAATCTCAAGGAAATCCAAGAGGCATTGGGACAAAAAATTGCGCCCCAAAAAGAAGCATTGGATCAGGCGGTAAGTTTACTAAAAAACAAACTCCCTCATCAGTATACCCTGATTACCTTATCCGAAAAAGGCATCTATTGGAATGATGGAAATACCAGTGAAGTGA
>CAYQRA010000866.1:0-3045 GCA_964419315.1 uncultured Saprospiraceae bacterium
GTTTTAAGGTAAAGATTCGAGGAACGGGATCAAATGGACCGACCGAGCCATTATATGTAGTGGATGGCATGCGAACCAGAAGCATTAGCTTTTTGGAAGCCAATGCAATTGAGAGCTTCGAAATTTTAAAAGATGCTGCATCTGCTTCTATCTATGGAGCAGAAGGTGCCAATGGAGTCGTTCTTATCACAACTAAGAATGGCATTGGTAGTAAAAAAGGATTGAGTTATAATGTACAATTCGGTTCTCAATCTTACCGAGGAAACATGGAATTGATGAACACCACGCAATGGAAAGAATACTTGACTACCGCAGGAGTAAATACCGATAATATTTCTACCGCTACTAATACCAACTGGTTGGATGAATTATTTCAAAATGCTCCAATGATGAGACATAACTTAAGTTTCACTGGAGGTAATGAAGAGTTGTCTTACTTTTTTGGTGCCAATTATTTTGATCAAGCAGGAATCATAGGTGGTGCGGATAAATCTAATTTCAGAAGATTGTCGGGTAATTTGGGCATACAAGCTAAACCAACAAGCTGGTTGACTGTTGGAACTAATATTACACTCGCTAATGAAGCAACCATAGGAGCTGCCAATTTTGGAGATATAAATGTAGGTGGTCTAATTTCAAGTGCTATTTTGATGGACCCTTCTACTCCAGCAACTTATACAGGAGATTTGCCTCAATGGGTACAGGATTTAGGTCAAAGTGATTTGAGAACAGATGCCGATGGAAATACCTATGGCTTATCTGAAACAGTAGATGGAGAGATCATCAATCCACTTATTTATATCGACCAAGTAAATGGTGATGGCAATCGATCCAATTCGGTATTCGGAAGTGCTTTTGCAACTGCTCACATCAGCAAAGCATTTTCAATAACTTCTAGATTTGGATTTGATAATGTTCAAGGTTCTGTCCACAATTGGAGTCCTGCATATTATGCTACCGTAGTTAGAAATAGTTCGGTACCTACTTCTATTTATAGCTTCTATTCTGGTCAAAATTACCAATGGGAAAATTATGCTAATTATAATCTTGAGGTAAGCAATGATTTCGATATTAATCTATTAGCGGGTACTTCTATTTTTAATGCTGTGGGTAGAGGCTTAAATGGAGCTGGATCAGGTTTGGTTTCTGGAATTGTAGAGGCCAGTTATTTAGATGGATCTGAAGCACAATCTATCGTCACCGGTTCTAAATCTCAACAAAGAATTCAATCCTTTTTTGGAAGAGCTAATTTCAATGTAAAAGATAAATATCTTTTCATGGCTTCTTTAAGAAGAGATGGGACTTCCTTATTTACAGGAGACAATAGATTTAAGACTTACCCTGGTTTATCTGCCGGTTGGGTATTTAGTCGCGAAGGATTCATGGGAGATGGTGGCGTTTTCAACTTTGGAAAACTGAGAGCTTCTTGGGGACAAGCGGGTTCTCTTGCGAGTGTAAACCCTGGTTCCGGTCAATCCTTGATTCAATCTATCTTTAGTTATGCCGGACAGACTTCTAGTGATCCTACTGCTCTTTCTAACCCATCGCTAACTTGGGAAACTAGTGAGCAAATTAACATTGGTGTAGACTTAGGATTCTTTGGAGATCGCTTGACCCTTTCTGCGGATTATTTTGATAAAAAAACCAAGGATTTATTAACCACATCTTCTCCTCCTGGATTCATTGGAAACTCCGCTCCTTTGGTTAATGCAGGAACAATGAAAAATTCTGGTGTAGAACTAGAATTGGGCTTTAAAAATAGAGACCGAGAACTTAAATATCAGGTTAGAGCTAACCTAACTAGTATCAAAAATGAGGTAACTGAATTGTCTTCTGTAGACATCTTACAAGGATCTCAATCTGTTGGTACTTCTTGGAACCCTACCGCTTTCGAAGTTGGTCAACCTGCTTGGTATTTCAGAGGATACAAAACCGATGGCCTAAATGAAGATGGTTCTCCAAATATCATTGATACCAATGGAGACGGTAACATTAGTCCTGAAGATTATGATTTTATTGGTTCTCCTCACCCAACTTTATTATACGGTGGAATTGTCAATTTGGAATACAAAGGATTTGATTTTACTCTTTTCCTCCAAGGTCAAGCTGGAAATGACATCCTAATGGGCTTCAACAGAACAGATAGAGCTACTGCGAATAAACCAACTTTATTTTCAGGATCTGACTTCTTCAGTCCTAACGTAGACGGCAACGGATACTTTAGTGATTTTATGATTTTTGATGGATCCTTCCTACGGGTGAAGCAGATTCAATTGGGCTATGATTTGGGTAGCCAAATGGGTGACCAAGTGGAGAATTTAAGAATCTACGTTTCTTTAGAAGATTACTTTACGTCTACTAAATACCCTGGCTTAGATCCTGAAATAGGTAGCCAATTTGATGATGCTATCGGTATCGACCGTGGTACTTATCCAATAGCTGGAAGAATTATGTTTGGAGCTTCTGTTAGTTTTTAGATCTTATTAAATTGAAAAAAATTATAACATGAAAAATTACAAAAAAACAATACTCTTAGTCTTGTGCACCATCACTCTGGCAATCATTTCTTGTAATGATTATCTAGATGTGCCGGTGAATGGGACCTTAACCACTGATACATTTTATGACACAGATGCGGATGCGAATGCCGCAATGATGGCAGCCTACGATATGCTGACTTGGAATAATAATAATTGGGGATGGTGTGCGCCTGTTTTGGTAAAAACCTTACCCTCAGATGAGGGGACCTGTGGAGGAGCTTCTGCCACGGATCAACCAGATTATAATTCTCTAGACAAGTACACTTACGATTCTGGTAATCCAAAATTAGAAGGGATGTGGAGCTTGGCTTACTGGGGAATTTACCGATGTAATTTAGTGATTGACAATGTAGAGCCAAATACACCACTTAAGACTCAAATCGTAGCGGAAGCATATGCTTTGAGAGCTTATAACTACATGGAAATTGCTGCATTTTTTGGAGGAGGCCCCTTATTGACAACTTCCAATATTGACCCTTCAGAATATGATATTGCTAAAGCTTCT
>CAYQRA010000867.1:0-3035 GCA_964419315.1 uncultured Saprospiraceae bacterium
CAATGTCATTCAATTTAATGCGATGGATGACTCCAACTGGGTAGATGGTTATACTTTGCCAGAGTTTGATGTCGCCGTCAAAAAAGTATTTGGTGTCGATGTGGTCAATATGATTACGCGGCCTGTTAAGTTAAGTGTGGATCTACAGAACACCGGAGTTGAATCTATCTCTGATATTGAATTGAGTGTTTTGGTCGATGGCGAATTATACAACAAAGAAATGTCTACCTCGACCATTGTAGCAGGAGATTTGATTACTTATGAATTTGAACTTCCACTTGATGTCACTGGAAAAACAGATCCCATGATAGAGGTAATGGCTGTGATGGCCAACGACGGGAATACTCTTAATAATGCTGGTCAATTGCCGGTGAAAACGGGAACCGCCAAAAAAATAATCGTTAAGGATAAAGTATTGCACAAAAATGGTTTGGGGATGAATGCGATAACGATGACTCTTCCGAATAATCTACACCGATATGAAGAAATGATTCTCAATATAGACCTTACCTGCCCCAGTGGAGGATGTGGTGATTGGGATGTTTTGGCAGACTTAAAAGCGGTCACGTCTTCAGGAACTTATGAACTTGCTAGATACATCACACCTTACGGAATTGCCTGTGGTGGTTGGGAAGTAGACATCACTGATTTTAAAAGTGTCCTAGGAGGGGAGGTTACCTTTTTGACCAATATAGATGTATTTACAGAACGAGGTTGGTTGGTAGATATGAGTATTGATTTGGACGATGATGATGAGGATGATACTTATACGCAGTTGCATACTTTATGGGAAAAAAGTTACCATATATATGGTGATCCTGGCATTAGCTATGACCTCGAACCGGTTGATATCCTCTTTGACGATAATACCGAAAAAAGTCATGTGCGTATGACTATCTCAGGGCATGGTCAGGGAAATACGGCCAATGCTGCGGAGTTCTTTAACGCGACGCATGCTTTAGAAATTGATGGATCAGATTTCGCTTCGCATAATCTTTGGAAAGCAGATTGTGCAGATAATCCTTGTTCCGATCAAGCAGGAAGCTGGTTGTTTTCGCGAGCAGGTTGGTGCCCCGGAGAACAAGTGACGCCTTTTATATTTAACACCAATTCTAAAACGGTACCCGGAAATTCAATCACCTTGGATTATGTTTTACAAGCCTACACCAATTTCCTAAATAGTGGATATAATAATAATGGGCATACCGAACCTTATTACCGATTGTTTAGCTATTTTATTGAAACTTCTCCTGAAAGTTATATTGATTATTTCAACCTCTTGACTGAAAGCGCTACTGGAAATTTTGATGGCAATACCCTCCAATCGGTTGACGTCACCGTCAAAAACGATGGACTAGAGGTTTTGGGCGATTACACCATAAATATCTATCACAATAGAGTATTGGTGCAGTCAGAAACATTTATGGAACCAGTAGCAATAGGAGGTTCCGTAGACAAAAATATTGTGGTTGATAAAATGGTAGATGTTTCTACGGAGAATCTCATCTTCGCAGAGGTCGTTCAATCAGAGGATGATAATCCGGGAGACAATACTGTAAGATCCGAAGGAACCGTGAGTACTCAAGAAATTTTGGCTGAATACCATTTTGATCTTTTTCCCAATCCAACGAACGATGGTTTAGTATACTTGAATTATGATGAATTTTGGCAAGGCAGTTTGCTTAAGGTTTATACGGCCAATGGTGTTTTATTGGAAAGTATAGAGGTCAGCGATAATAAAGAATTTCTAAGATTGAATACCACCGGAATGTATTGGTATTCTTTGAGCCATCCTGATGGTACTCAAGTTTCTGGAAAAGTTTTATTTGCGCGTTAAAAAAATACTGTTTTTGATTGAGAGTGTGTTTGAATATTGGCAAGAAGATTTTCCTCTTGCCAATATTCAAACCTGCTTTTGTAGATATCTGCTTGATTCAAATTTTCCTTGCAGAAAAATAGAGTCAATTTAAATAGCCGCTAAAAAAAGAGATCAAAAAAAGGCTTGCTTGATTTACCTTTTGCGAAATCCATATTTCCCTTTTCTCCTTAAGGTTTTAAATGATTTTCACTTCCTCTTTCTCCGTTTATTAAGTTATTAATGAAATCGAAATAATGAATTTAAGAACGATATTATTGGTCCTCTTTTGTTTTTCTTTTGTTGCTGGCTTTTCCCAATTTGAAATCAAAGGAGTGGTGTTGGATAAAGAAAATTTGGAGCCACTCATTGGAGCCACTATTATTGAACTGGGCAAAACCACAGGAACGACCACCGATTATTCTGGGAAATTTTCTTATACTTTTTCTAGCGCTAACCCCAAGGTCTTAATTTCCTATGTTGGCTACACTTCTTTTGAAATCGAATTGGATGCCAATAAGTTGAATGAGTTGTATTTAGAAAGTGATGCTGTCCAACTAGGGGAGGTCGTCGTAACGGGCTTAGGTATTAAAAGACAAAAAAGAGAATTGGGCTATTCGACGGATCGCGTATCTGGCGATGAGCTGGCTTTGTCGAATGCCCCGAATGTCGTCAATGCCCTGAGTGGGAAATCTGCTGGGGTACAAATTTCTTCTCCCAATGGAGTGGACGGAGGAACCACCAGAATTGTAATCAGAGGTAATAATAATATCACTGGAAATAATCAACCGCTTATCATTGTCGATGGAGTACCTATAGAAAATCCACCGGGACTGACGGAGATTGGTCGAGGAACAGATTGGGGCTCCGCCATCAATAATATCAACTCAGAAGATATCGAAGATATCAGTATTCTAAAAGGACCAACCGCTTCCGCAAAATATGGTATGAGAGGGGCCAACGGTGTCATTCTAATCAGTACCAAAAAAGGAAGTCAAGTCAGCGGCCTTGGACTCGAATATACCGTGACGACCAAAATGGTAAGTCCTTTTAGATATCGAAAAGTACAAAACAAATATGGGGCAGGCGGTCCCATTTCCTTAAGCGAACCAAGCTTTAGCACCAATCCCGACGGAGAGTTGGTTTACCCCAGAGATGTCCACAGCAATAATGGGCCTTA
>CAYQRA010000868.1:0-3024 GCA_964419315.1 uncultured Saprospiraceae bacterium
ACCAAACCAACGAACTGAATGGAAAAAATAAAAATCCTGTGGGCAGATGATGAGATCGACCTGTTGAAACCCCAATTGTTATTCCTTGATAAAAAAGGCTACGATGTTGTTACAGTAAGTAACGGCTATGATGCCTTGGAAGAGTGTGAAGAAACGAATGATATTGACGTTGTTTTCCTCGACGAATCTATGCCCGGTATGACAGGTCTAGAAACCTTGGCCAAAATTAAAGTTAATAATCCACACCTCCCAGTGGTCATGATTACTAAAAACGAGGCAGAGAATGTGATGGAAGAAGCCCTCGGATCACAAATTTCTGATTATCTAATCAAACCAGTAAACCCCAATCAGATTTTACTGACCCTCAAAAAAATCATTGACAAGAAAAGTTTGGTGGCAGAAAAAACCACCTCTGGCTACCAGCAGGAGTTTCGCCAAATCTTGATGAGAATCAATGATGGCCCCGATGTGAATGAGTGGGTCGACATTTATAAAAACATTATCAACTGGGAACTTAAGCTCGATGAGTCTAGTGCGACCAACGACATGGCCGATATTCTTTCGATGCAAAAGAGTGAAGCCAATGGAGAGTTTTCTAAATTCATTGTAAAAAGATATCACGATTGGATGGCCAATCAGGACAATGCGCCCATCATGTCTAATAATTTGATGCGGAATAAGGTCTTTCCACATATCAGCGACGATGTACCGACCGTAATGCTTTTGCTCGATAATTTGCGTTTTGATCAGTGGAAAATGATCGAGCCGATCTTGACCGAACTATTCCGAGTCGAAGAAGAAGATTTCTTTTACAGCATCCTCCCTACGACGACTCAATATAGTCGCAATGCTATTTTCTCTGGTCTGATGCCTGCTGACATCAATAAAAGATTCCCAGATTGGTGGGTCAATGATAACGAAGAAGGGGGTAAAAACCTGCACGAAAAAGCCTTATTGCAAGAGCAGATCAAGCGAGTGATGCGTAAAGAAGTGAAAATGGATTATTTCAAAGTAACTTCTGTTTACAAAGGCAAACAACTTCTAGACAAAGCACTCAACTTTCTGAATAACGACCTTTCGGTCATTGTTTACAACTTCATTGATATGCTTTCTCATGCTCGTACAGAAATGGAAGTGCTCAAGGAATTGGCTGGTGATGAAACGGCCTACCGGTCTTTGACTAAATCTTGGTTTGAACACTCTCCATTGTGGTCTACTTTGCAAAGATTGGCAGAAAGAGACATTCGCTTGATTGTGACTACAGATCATGGAACCATCAGAGTAAAAACGCCTTCTAAGGTCGTTGGTGATCGAGAAACGACGACTAACCTCCGGTATAAAGTCGGTAGAAATTTACAGTATGAAAGAAGAGATGTTTTAGAAACTCGCGACCCTCACAAATTGGGTTTGCCTAAACCTAATGTAAGTTCGACCTTTATTTTTGCGAAAGAAGATAAATATTTCCTTTATCCTAATAATTACAACCATTACAATAATTATTATCGAAATACTTTCCAACATGGCGGTATTTCTTTGGAAGAAATGATCTGTCCAGTGATTCGCTTGCGAACAAAATAGAAGCTTCTTGAGTTTCTACTATAGAAAGTGCTATTGATACGATCGATAGCACTTTTTTCTATTTTATCAAAGAAGGTCTTTTATTAAATCAATTTATACCTCTATTTTTACGCCACATGGATATTCGCCTAATCAAACAAGAAGACATCGACAAGACTAAGTGGAACAGCTGTGTTCACTATTCCCCGCATGGAAATATTTTTGGATACAAATGGTATCTCGATAATGTAGCCAAAGACTGGGATGGTCTGGTAGAAGGAGATTATGAATCTGTTTTTCCATTGATTTGGAAAGACCAGACCAGTGGTTTCTGGCGCAAGAAAGAAAGAGTGTTGCATCAACCAGAAATGATTCGTACCGCTGGCCTCTACTCTATTCATGTGCATTCGGAAAAAAGAATTAAAAATTTTCTAGAAAAAATTCCGAAGGAATATCAGAAGCAAAAAATCACCTTAGGAGAAGGTACGAAAGTCCCTAGTGGATTGGATTTTAAAAGTAAAGAGCATCATAATTTTATGCTCTTGCTCCAAGAATCCTATGAGCAGCTGGCATCTCAGTATAGTCCGACGCTTCAGCAACAACTAGAACGAGCAAGTCTTGCTCAACTCCTTCCACAGAATAACTTGAAACCTGAAAAATTGGCGGCCTTCTACCTGAAAGAGGCGAAAGGTGATAAAAAAAGTAAAGAAGCCAACGCACATGCCTTGCAACGCATCATGTATAATGCCCTCCATCGGGGATGGGGATTTTTGAGTGCGGTCACTAACCGCCAACAAGAAATTTTGGCCATCAATTTTTTCCTCATCAGTCACAAACGGGTCATGAGTTTGATGCCCGTCGAATCAGCTGCGGGTGCAAAAGTAGGAGCCATGGCTTTTCTTTTTGATATGGTGTTGCGGAGCCAGGCCAACCGCCCTTTCTTATTGGATTTCAACACCCATGTAGATAGTGAATTGGCGCGAAATTTTGGAGCGACTGAAGTTCCTTTTACAAGTATACAAAGGGGATAAAAAAAGGTCGACTCCGTTCGCGAGTCGACCTACAAAGTAGTTGATAATCCAACTTACAACATTTCTTGAACTAGTAGTTTTTTTTTGAAAAAACTACACCCTTAAAATGGCTTCTTTTTTTATCCCTCTTCCTCAAAAAGCTGCTTGCCTTCAGCTTTCGCTAAAGTTGGCACCACCCATCCGCAAGCGGCTCCTCCGTAATTTCTTATTCCTCCTCTGATGATAAAAAAAGAAGCTCATTTTTAAGGTATAAATTTCTTTGACTTCTTACGTTAATCTCTTTACTACTTTGCTGGAACTCTGTAAATAAACCTAGCAGAATATTAATTTTTTACTTTAATAAACTTTTGTGTTTTCTGTCCAAGTGTTACTACATAAGTTCCAGCTTGATAAGCAGTAATATCCAATAATAAATTGTTCATTCCTTTTTCGATGA